>JAQIBZ010000397.1 GCA_027858815.1 Desulfobacteraceae bacterium | reverse complement strand
TTACCACCGAAAGCACATGGCATGACAGCGGGTATACCGAATACGATATTTTAGCCGGTTCCTATATTGTTGAATACCTTTCAGTGAGCGGCTGGAACGCTCCGGGTAACCAGGAGGTAACCATTTATGCCGATCAGACCACCAATACAAGCGGCACCTACATCGAGACGGTCGCTTCATCAAGACCTGATCTTCGGGTTATGGGCTACAATATCATGCAGCTTCCGGTTCAGGACTGGGATCAGGACCAGCGTCTGGCGCATCTGCCGGATGCCATCCGTGCATTGGCCGATCAGCCGGACGTGATAGCCTTTTCCGAGGTTTTAACAGATGACGCCTACAATACTCTGGAGTCTTTGTCCGATGTATACCCCTATCTGACACCGATCGTTGGCCAGGTTTGTTCCGGAGGGGGATGGGACTCCATCACCGGGGATTGCTCCGATGCTATTACCGTGGTCCGCGGCGGCATGTGCATTGCCAGCAAGTGGCCTATCCTGGAACAGCATGCCTATATTTTTGTAAACAGCATCTTCGGTTCTGCTGATTACCAGGCCAATAAGGGTGCAGCATACATCGAAATTGACAAAAACGGTTATATCTACCATGTCTTGGGCACTCACCTGCAGGCCACACATGACGGGGATGCCGACACCGAACACGAGGTACGCATGGCTCAGTTGGATGAGATGAAAACCTGGATCGACAGCTTTGGGATTCCCGCAAGTGAACCCGTGATCCTGGCCGGCGATATGAATGTGGATTTCAGCCTGACAGATCAGATCATCGACATGCTTTTAATCAGTAACACGGCCCTGAATTTTCCTAATGACCAGGGATTCGGATCGTATCCGGAAGACAACTGGATGTCCCGGGCCTTTAATTATTACTTCGGTTATGACATGTGTTACGATGATACCCTGGATTATGTGCTGACACGCACTGATCATCTGATGCCGGCAACGATGCCTGCAATGGAAGTCGTACCCTTAAAGGCCCAGGAAAGCTGGTACTGGTCCTACCTTTATGGCACGTGGCCTTTATGCAGTGGTTCATATTGGCATGATGGCTATACTACCGATCTGTCCGACCACTATCCGGTGGCTGTCACATACACTTATGCGCCGTAATTAAAGATTATTTAATGCAAGGGCACTGAATTCCGTGCCCTTGCATTAATTTATTCCAAATAACCCATGCAAAACCTCTGAGTAGAAGGAACATGAATATGACAACTTTCTTTAATCGCGTTTGGCTTTTTTGTCGGATAACACCTCTTATGGGATGGTGGTTAATCACTGCATTAATTTTTTTGTCACAGAACAATGGATATTGTGGGGGATCAATCCTGACGTCACAAAAAAATAATACGGATCTCCCGTCCAAATCCTGAGCCAGGTGGGCATTCCATCAGGGACATATGATTGAGGCAGGAAATGTTTTTTGGGGAACTCCGATATATAAATTATACGATAGGGTCTATGATGAAACGCAATAATGAACTTGACAGTCAAACAACTGACGATAACTTACAAGATCATGACTTTGAGATTCTCTCATGCTGTGTCGCTCATGATATCAATAACCTGCTTACGGTAATTCAAGGCAATTTATCATTGCTGCTTTTAGACTGTCCTGAAGCAAATCAATCCTTTTCCGGAAGATTGAAAAAAATCGAATCATGTGTTCAAAGTTCTCATGAACTTACAAATGAAATTTTTTCATATTCAATGAATAAAAAAGAATATTTAAAACGTATTAATTTAAATACAATAATAGCCAAAATTATAGATTGTTATGGAAGCGTTATAAAAGGCATTGCAATTGATACCAAACTTGAATCCAATATTCTAATAACAAAAGTGAACCCGAGCCAGATTGAACGCGCTATTTTAAATTTGTTGATTAATGCATATAAAGCAATGCCGAACGGTGGTAATTTAACTATTAGTACTGAAAATATATTAACAACAACCGTTATGCCGCTAAATGCACAACCAAATCAAGAATATGTCAAAATTTCAATTTCAGATACCGGGTTCGGGTTAAACCCTGAAATTCAGAATCATATGTTTAAGCCTTTTTTTTCAACTCGCCTGGATCAATCCGGATTCGGGCTTGGGCTGGCAAGTGTTAAGCGAATTATTGACAACCATAATGGCCTGATCAATACGAAATCCGAAAAAGATCAGGGCACAACGTTTGAGATTTTTATTCCGGCATTATCACCTTCAATTGAAATGAAAAAAATAACCGACTGAATATATCTAATATTTGTATATTGATATTTTTTAGTTTAATCCGGCTCCCTGCAAATATTGATTTCTATCAAGTTAGCATTGCGGGCCGTAATATAGATATTATTTAAATCAAATATTTCTGGGCAGCAAATAGCCCGTAACAACGATTAATATTCATTTTATTTTCTTAGGGGAATCACTTGAAATGAAGTCATATTTGTGGAGTTGGTTTTTTCTGACATTGCTTTTTCCTTTATTACTGCTTGATTCCAACGGTAAATTGCTGGCTAACGAACACAATCCATTTCTCAAAATTGTTGCGATGAATGAAGCATCCTCAAAGAGCTTTACACTCGTTTCATCCCGGGTAATAGATGCACAGCTGTTGGATAATCAGATGCTGGAAGATCTTTCACCGGCTTTAATTGCCCCGACGCCTGTAACAATTTCGAGAAAACGATTCAATCAAGCCGTCAGGAATGAATATGAAAATTCAGTATGTTTCAAACGGTGCCACAACAACAACGATTTTCTGATTTCCGATTATTCAGAAAAGCAGTGGCGTCTTTTATTAGAAGAAAATGGTCATACCATCTTTGATATAATCCCATGGAAGAATGCTCAAGCAAAAGAAAAAATTTTACAATACCTTGTAAATAATGCCTGTAACTCAGGACCTTCTGCTGGAGGTATTGGCTGCTGGAATTCAATACCGGGAGAATCAGATTAATCCAAGGCTATTTTTAATAGTTGTTGATTTAGATATAATAAATTATTCCTGAATGCTAAATAAAAGTAATGAAGTGGAAAATGAGCATCTCATTTAAATAGTTAAAGTTGGGCCAAAAGTGGTTAACATATGCTTTTAAATTAAACAGGTAACAAATTTCGGAAATAATTGTAAATATAATGAATTTACAACGGGATACTTTATTATATCCTCGATATTCAATGAATAATATATATTTTCTAAGGAAATAAAATGACTGTCCGGATTATTCTTTGTGATGACCATAAAATTGTTCGTGCGGGAATCCGACAGCTTATTGAAGAGGCAAATGCCGATATAGATGTTGTTGCCGAAGGGGATGATGGTATTGAGTTAATTAAACTAGTTCAAAAATTCATGCCTGATCTTGTTATTACGGATATCATGATGCCTTCTTTAAATGGAATAAATGCTGCCAAGCAGATTGTCACCCGATTCCCGAATGTGAAAATTATCGCTCTTTCCATGTATGCTGACTTGCGATACGTTAAATCCATAATGAAGATCGGGGCAACCGGATATCTTACAAAAGATTGTTCTTCTGAAGAATTACTTACAGCCATTTCAACCATAATGACCGGTGAAATTTACGTGAGTCATGAAATCGCCATAACGATGATAAAGGATTCATTAATTTCCTGTTCTTTAAATGATCTGTCAGTGTTATATACCCTCCTTTCCCCGACAGAACGTGAAATCCTTCAGTTATTGTCTGAAGGCGTTAAGACAACCGAAATTGCACAAATGATGAATATCAGTATTCATACGGTAACGACTCATCGTCATAATATAATGAAAAAAACAGGCATTAATAACATTGCTCATCTGACCAAATTCGCAATAAAAGAAGGGCTGACATCTATTTAAAATCCACTTTCGGCTTAAATGCTTTTCAATGGTGAAATCATTGTAACCCTTGACCCCACTCCAGGTTCGTCTTTAATCTCTAAACGGCCGCCCTGATGGTTTATTCGTTCCCTTATAGAAAAAAGTCCGAATCCGCCATTTTTAAAATTACTATCTTGCCTCGATGCCTCAAAGCCGATTCCGTTGTCTTTAATCTCGATGCGGATATTGTTTTCTTCTTTTGATATCGAAACGATGGCTTTCGTTGCTCGGGAATGTTTGACAATATTAAACAATAATTCCCGTGAAGCTTGAAAAAGCAGGATACTCCTATCCTCATTCATGGGCTTGTCGGTCATGTCATCAATAAATTTTACTTCAATATCATGCTGATTCTGGGTTTGTTCTGCCAGCCAGTCAAGCGCCGCTTCAAGTCCGAGATCGTACAGGATGGGAGGGCTAAGTTCAAAAGATAAGGATCGGGCCTCCTGGATCGACCGATTAATAAGCGAATGAATTTTTTCAAACTTTGCTGGAAAATCCGGGCTGTGTTCCTTGTTTTTGATCAAACGCATTTTTATTGATGCATCCGTTAATGTGTGTCCGATACGGTCATGCAGGTCTATGGCAATTTTTCGGCGCTCATGTTCTTCGGTTAATGATAACTCAGAAGACAATGAGCGAAGCTGGGCTTGATAACTTATTGATTCTTCCTCTCGTTCAGCAGATATTTTACGGATTTCTTTTTCATTATGAATGACGTTTTCATACAATCGGGCATTTTCAAGTGAAATAGCTGCCTGGGAAGCCAAAAGCTGGAGCACCACAATCCGTTCAGTTGTAAAGGCCGATGTGGCGATATCGTTTTCAAGGTATAAGAGTCCAACCAGTTGAGAATGCCGGATCACCGGCAGGCATAATACCGATTTTGGCTGAAATCTTTTAAAGTAAGAATTATTTATAAAATCTATTTCTTTGCTTATGTCATCTGACACAAAATATTTTTGGGTTCGTTTTACGTAATTTAATATCGGATGGAATAATTCATTGCGGTTTTCAGCGGGAGTTGATTTATATCGCTTTGTTTTGCTGGAATCCATGTTGTTTTCAACTTCCAGAAACATCTTTTCCGATTTGACAGTTAATAATTGCGCTTTTCTGGCGCCGGAGTTTTCCAGCACGATTTTCATCAGGTTTTTCAAAAGATTCTCTAACACAATTTCAGTTGAGATCATTTGAAGAGATTTCACAATGGAATGAAAATCAATATGTTGTTTGCCGGGTATGGTTGGAATAACTGAATCAGAAATTATAATATTTTCAAAGTCTTTTGAGAGTTGGTCAACTTTGGTTGTTGCACCCCATTTACGGTAGCTTTTTATGGCATTATCCATAAATGTTTTGGCTAAATTTTCAAAGCCTTTAGAAATATAAAATTTAGCTGCTGCTTCATTGGCGATTGCGTGGTTTTGTGTAAAGTTATTATTATGGGCGGATATAATGGCATGATGATAAAATGTCATGGCTTGCTGGTCTTTTTTATATATTTTAGCAATTTCAGCCGCAACTAAAAGATATTTATCCATAAAATTTTCAGGGCATGTATGCGACAGCTTTTTCAACTTGTTACAGAAGTACTTTGCTTTCCTCAGGTATTTCTTTTGTTTCAATATCGAGGATGTTTGACATTTTGCCGTTAGTGCCAGTGCGTGATAAAAATAATATTCAGGGATTACAATGGCGCCAATATGATACTGCTGTAGAGACTTACAACGATGAGCAGCTTTCAAGGCACCTTCATGGTCTCCTGTTATATAAAGAAGCCTTAACTTGATTAAATAATGCCTGAACAATATTATCTTGATATCATCGCGCTCCATATTTTTAATATGCAGCGTTTCTTTAAAATGTTTATCATCCAGGCTGCAATGATGAAATGTTTTCCCTTTCAGGCATTTCGCGAACTGTTTTAGGGATATTAAATAGTTTAATGCACCGCTGTCTTTTGACCTTTCAACAAATTTATAATACCGGTCACATTCTTCGGCAATTTCATCTAATCTTTTTCCCCCGGCAGTGAGGAACATTAGCAGTGATTGAATATGATATACGGTATAATTAATATCTCCTGTTTCAAGAGCCGTTTTAACGCCTCGCCGGTTATGGGCGATTCCCTGGTGCATATGATTGGTCCAAATATTAATAACAGTGCCAAAATACAATAATAACTTGGCAGTCATCTCCGCTCCGCCAAATTTTTTATTCGCTTTTAAAGACAGTTTTCCGAATTTGTATCCTGTATTATAATCTCTGAAGATGCCACAAAGAGAAGCGCCGTAGATAACATAAGCAAATGGCGAAAAAAATGAGTTACCGTATTTTAACGTTAACTTAAAAATTTTGAGCCCCAGATATGGCGCTAAGTATGGCTGGCACAGAAAAGCTGAGAAGGTTAGATTTGTCAGTATTTTTAAAGTTAACAATAACCGGGGATCTTCGATTACCGGTAATTTAAGCAATGAATCGATATCCCGACGATTAAACCGAAATTTTGTCCCTATGAGGCTGCGCAAAATATCTAAACGTCCCGCATTTCGTGGTAATGAGACTCCCAGCAGGCTCAGGCCGGCCAAACCAATATTTAAGGCATCTTCATGTCGGGCAAGTCCTGCCAGCATGATCATTTTCCGGTTACAGATTCCCGCCCGGTCCTCATCTGATGTGGCGTGATCCAATAGAATCTGAAAAAGATTTTCTCCTTCATTGAAATTTTGAAGGAGGTACTCACACTCCATTCGATGTTTTTTTAGTTCAAAATTCAGCGCATGATTTGCATCCCATGCATCATCAGAGAGTAATTCTTCACCGGTTAATAAAAAGACCTGAGCCTGTCTATGGGCTCCGCTTTTGTTCGCCTTCGTACCGGCGAGAAAATTCAGGTGCGCTAACTCATATCTATTTTTTGGGGTTGAGAAAAGGCTCTTTCCGTAATTGAGATGATTGATTATAAAAAAAAATTTGTTTGGAAGATCCGCCTGATCAGTATTTTCAAGAATCCGTTTTCCGATATGATGATGAAGTTTATTTTTTTGTCCGTCTGTAATATGTGAATAGACCGTCTGCCTTACTCTATCATGTAAAAAATCAAAATAAATATCATCAGCCGCTTCAAATTTTGAACCGGCCGATGCCTGGATTTTGCCTGA
>JAQIBZ010000392.1 GCA_027858815.1 Desulfobacteraceae bacterium | reverse complement strand
GAAAAAAAGGAACTGGCCTTTTGAAGAACCGGGGACTGATTCTTATCCCGAAATTTTTCAATTGACTCATTTAAGATTATGGCTGCCATTTTAAAACGCACATAGGATTCTATATTTTCTTCAAGGCTGCCTATGATGGATTGCGTTTCCTCAGCCAGTATAGCCGCATGGGCGCTTCCGTCCATTTTGTTTAGTTCGGTGCGTTCACTGCCGATGGTCTGGTCAAGGTTTGATTTTTCTTTGGTTAAGATATCGATATTTTCAGAAAGCGTGTCGATTTTTGAAACAATGCTGTCCGGTTCAGCTGTCAGTGATTCTTTAACAAAATCTTCAATGGAAGATCCGGCACTGAGTTTTAAAAGTTGTGATTCAACAGTTTTTATTTCAGATTCAAGTTCTCGCCGCCTGTTTGATCGGTTTTCCGCTTCGGAGAGTTCTTTGTAGCTTCGGCATCCGGCTTCCTCACACATGGTTTGTAAAAACGCCTGGATATCCATTATGGCTTTAGCCGACTGCCGGATGCGAAGATTTTCTTTATTGATCTGAATTTCAAGCGTTTGTTTTTTTGAATCCGCCCTTTGTGCATGTCTTAAGCGGGTGTTTATTTCTAACGCTGCCTTGTCAGCCGGATGACCGGCAAGGTCTTTGGCTGTGATATCTATTAATTCAGTAACGCTATAATTAAAAGCAGCCGTATCACGGTCAATCCCGCTGATTCGTTTTTGCAGTACACCGGCTTCTTTCAATTTATCAAACAGCGATTTGAGCTCTTCTAACATTACACCGGCATGCGCCGGTAACGCGTTCGCATCGAGCCCGAGGGGTTTTACTGCCTGTTCCCAAAGCTGCTGCCATTGTGTGAGTTCTTTTTCATTAATTTGAGTTCGGATATTCAGTTCGGAAAGCAATGTTTGTTTCCGGTTTTTTTCGTTCTCAAGTTGTTTTCGTTTTTCCAAAAGATCTTTTTCGTGTTCAATAACGCGTTTGCCGCGTTTTACAAGATCTTCCAGAGTCTCAAATGCCTCGGGAATGGGTTCGCCAATTGAAGCAAAATCTTGTGACAGTTTTTGCCGGAGATCATTAATAGCTGTTTTCCGTGTTTGTGTTCTGTTTTTTCGGACGCGGATATCAGCAAAACGAGAAGATATATCCAGTTTTTTGACTGTCCAGGCCCGCATCTCTTTGGGGGAAGCTGGGACGATACCGGCTGGTGACCATTGTTGAATCCAGGAATCAGCAATTTTCTTGTGCGCTTTTTCGTGTACTGTCTTAGCCTCTTGCCGGGTCTGAAGCTTTTTTTCTATGTCTGATTTGTCTGAAAGCAGTTTTGCCAGAGTTGCCACACGATCAGCCTCTCGTCTGAGCCGGTCAGCAATTTCATCAGCATGAAACATACTGTCTTCAAATGCTGAACATAAATCAGCCGTCTGGGGAAATTGTTTGAGCAATTTATTTGAATCGTCTTTTGAAGCAGGTATTGGTTTTAAAGCACTGGCAATAATACGCCAGTCATTATCACGACGTTTTCTTGACAGAACAAGATCGTTTTCCGTTGGCACTGAAAAGTTTAAATTGAGTTCTTCTGTCTTTCTAACCGTTTCTGTCAGGCGGGCTTCAAGTTGTTTAATATCTTTTTTAAGCGATAGAATGGATTGGTTGACAGTTTCAAGTTCATCTTCAAACACATCAATGGTTTCTAATGAAGGGGTTGTAAGGCGTTCGAATTCATCAATGCTTCCGGTCCAGAATGATTGCCTGGCAAGCTCTACTTCCAACGATTGTTCAGCCAGAAGGATTTCTGATAATTCTTCGAGGTACTGTTTTTCTAAAGGCGCATATTCAACGGCCTGTTCAACGGCATGATACAATTTTTCGATTGGACGCGGGGATTGAAGTCCGGAGAGTCTGATGCTGATATTTTGTATGTCCTGTTCGAGTCCGGGGATTTGTTTACGGGTGCTTTCGATGAGCGTGATGATGCGTTCATAACGGCTTCCGAGTTCCTGAATATGCAGGGTATTTTTTTTATTTAATCGCAGTTGGTCAGTTTCATCAATTGTCAGGTCATCCCTGAGGCCTTGCAGAATCAGCTTTGCTTCACTGTGCAGAATATCCATACGTGTCTGAAGCTGTATACGGTCCCGTGCGGCTTTATCATATCCGCCAAGTTCCTGGTAGATACTTTCGATAGTGTCGGCATTGTGCAAAATAAGGTCTGAAATATTCAGGTGGTCAATCTCGTTTTGAAGCTGTTTTATATTTTCAAGTGCCTGAGCCTGATCGTTTTCAGCAATTTTCAGATTTGAAATATACTCCCGCCGCTGTTTACTAAAATTATCCGGCAACAGTATAGCCGAAGCATAAGGATTGAGTCCTTCTATGAGTTCATTGCGTTGAGCAATGATCGGCAGCGCATCTTTGATCCGCTCCAGGCGGTTTTTTTCTGTTCGATCGTCTGTTAACTTGTTGTCTAAGTCTTCCTTGCTTGCAAGCGCTGTCTGCAGGGCCTGGTCATGATTAACCCAGTCACTGGACGCCAGCTGTGTATCACGAATTTTTTTCCGGTTTTCTTTGACCCTCCGGATGGACGCATTTATCAGTGGGAGTTTGCCGTTTGGTTTAAACAGGGCATCGGCTTTGTTCTGTAATTCCGTCTGCACGTCTCTGATGCTTGTGATTCCGGAACCTGCGGCAAAAATCAACTGACCGAGGTTTCCGCCGCCGGTGATAATCTCTTTGCCGCCTTTAACCAAATCACTATGATCAATGCCGAACATGTTTGAAAAAAGGTCAACGTCAACTCCTTTTAAAAAAGGTGTGAGAGCCGAATCGTCCAGAATCGATTCATCATCAATGGCCCGAAGCGTATTGCTTTTCCCTTTCCGACGGATAAATTCGATAATGTCTCCGTCATTGTTGCAGATGGTCGCACCGATTCGCATTTTATTGTGGGGAAATCTGAAATTATCATCAGAACGCACTGGGATTCCGTAAAAAACCTGGCGCAGGGCGCGGAGAGCGGAAGTCTTACCGGCTTCATTCGGACCATAGATGATATTGAGGCCATGTTTTCCCTGGCTCAGGTCAAGGAAGACGCCTTCAAAAGGGCCAAAGGCCATCAGGTTGAGGTTCAGGATTCTCATTTCCCACCGTCTTTTTTCATCAGACGATGCATCAGCAATGGTTTGACTTGCTCCAGGATTGCCGATAACCATTTCGGATCTGAAAGCAACAACGGATCATCATCTGTTTTAAGTTCTATGGGGAGTTTTACTTCAAGGGCGGAAAATTCTTCAGATATGAGTGAACTCAGGTTTTCCGGGTGATTGCGTAATTCATCAAAAATAGAAGCCAGTTCACCAATAGGGCCGTCAGCGGTTTCAAATAGTGTGTTTGATGCCGGAAGACCGGTTTGAATTTTAATCTTTTCAATCCATACGGTTTCCTGACTGATGTCTGCAGCAGTTGCGCGGATTTCATTTTTCCAGCGTTCCATGCCGGAAACCAGATTATTATGTGCCGTTGTGTTGCCGGTGATAATAACTCTGACAACTAAGGGCATGTCCGGATTTTCATTGATCAGGTCTGTAAGCGTTGCTTTAAAGCGATCGATCACATCATAGACATTGTCTGTGTCGGTGGCATCCACAGAAAGTGAAAACCAACGGATGACATCCAGTGCAATAAATTTTGTTGCCGGTTTCCCATTATCTGCTACCGTCACCAGCAGGCAGCCTTTTGCACCGGTTTCCCGGATATGGCGTCCCTGGATATTGCCGGGAAATACGATTACCGGGTCATTTTTTAAGATTTCAAATTTGTGAATATGGCCCAGCGCCCAGTAATCATATCCTTTTGATATCAGGCCATCGATGGTGCAAGGCGCGTATGAGGCATGTCCTTCTTTGCCGGTGACGCAGGTATGCAGCATACCGATATTAAAATAGCCGGGTTCTGCGTTAGGATAATCTGCGGAAAGGTCTTTTTTAATCGCAGGTGACGCAAAGCTTTGACCGTGAACAGCGACATCTTGATTCGGGAGTTTAAATGTTTCCGGTTTATTTGATGGAAAAACCGTCACCCCTTCCGGCAGTTTTAAATGTTTTGTTATTTTACTGGCTGCGTCATGGTTGCCGGCAATGATAAAAACTGCAATATTCGCATTCCGCAGTTTCCGCATCTGTGAAACAAAATAAAGACCGGTATTATAATCTTTCCAGTCGCCGTCATAAAGATCGCCGGATAGCAGGACAAATGAAACCTCCTGGTTAATGGCAAGATTGACGAGGTTCTCAAAAGCTGCCCGGGTTGCCTGTCGGATCTGCTGCACCGGCGCCCCATCATAAACGTCTAATTTATGCAGGGGGCTGTCAAGGTGGATATCTGCGGCATGGATGAATTTAAACATTTTATCGATTACCGCTCCCAGCCCTGATTGGCATCAACCTTATTTCTAAGAAATTTTAAATTCTCAGGTGAATTAAAAAGTTTTTCACACAATTCGCATTTTCGGTATTTAACGATTTCAGAGGCTTTGAGTCCGGTAAATGTTGCTATCTTTGAAAGACCCACTGTTTTAATCAGATGAAACAAAGAATCTTGCTCATATTTTTCAAATAACTCATTAATGGTATGATTTTTTACGTTGCCAATAAAAAAGAAGTTTGTTTTTTCAAATCGATTTTGTGCATCACAGCAGGCATACATATCCAGTTCCGGTGTAAGAATAGGGTTCATATCACATAGGTGCGGCGGATAGTCTGTAAAAACCTGAATACGGTTTAATCCTTCCGCTCGTCCGAAATACAGCAAAGGTTCGGGGAAATATTTAAGCCGGTTATCATGGAGGTATTGTTCAAATGGATCATCGTCAATTGAAAAGTCAGTTACAAAAGAGATGAAATAATCAAGCCCAAATTTCTGGCAGCTCTTTGCAGCGTTTAGAATGTTTTCGCGGTTAACATGCGCCTGGTGCCATCGGCTGAAACTGAGCCGTAATTGAGACAGACCGGTGATCTTTAATTCGGAAATGATGTGGTTCGCCTGTTCCGGTGTTTTTGCCCAGAAACCATTAGACACAACACGAGAATAGATGCCGTACTTATTGCACAAACGGACAAGGCTTAATATATCATTTAAAAATATGAGTGGTTCACCGACTGTAAAGCTGATGGCCGTGACATTGGCGCCTGCCATTTCGTCGATAAGATCCCGGGCACGGCGCAGGTCCATTTTGTGATTTTGATGCCCAATGCTGTCTTGGGCAGCAACACAATGGGCGCATTTGATGTTGCATTGTGTTGAATATCCGAATGCTGTTTTGCGAATTTGATTCATATAGTGGTGTGTGAGTTATTTTTTAGGTTAAAGAAAAATTATTATTTACACCTAAAGCGGTTTATCTGCAAGGAATTATACGGTTGTGACAGCTATGTTTAAAATAAATCAGAGATGATTTTTTCATGATGTGTTTTAAAATATGGTCCGGGGATCAAAAAAATATGATAAACATAAAACAAGATTATTTTTGGTATAATAATTAAGATGGTCTCGTAAAAAGTATCCAGATGGCTAAGTTAAAAGAGCATGAAAATGGTGATCATCCGGGTTATTTTGTCTTAGAGGGATTGGTATGAAAGATAAAAAAAGTTTTGAAAAGCGTGTTTCCGAAAGCCGGTTTTTTAAAGATGCGAAACGTAAAGCAGAAGGGATTGCAAAAAATCCGGAATTGCTCAATGATCTGATACAAAAGGCTGATAAAAAAGCATTGGAAAAAGGCCGCAGCGTTCTGGGAGAAGCGTGGGATTCTTTGGATACCTGTTTCCGAATGCTTCGGGCCTATGCCCGGGGCGATTACCGTATAATTCCATGGAAGACTCTTGTTGCGATTGTCGGCGCAATGGTCTACTTTATAATGCCGCTTGATTTTATACCGGACTTTATTTTTGGATTCGGATTTACAGATGATGTGGCGTTGATCCTTTGGACGGTTTCATCCATTAAGGATGATATCGAAAAATATGCAAAATGGGAAAAGACAATTGTTCAAAACATTGATGTTAAGGATTGAAATTTTTCTGAACGGACAATGGTTGTTTTGGCCTTGGTCATCGTTTCGGCCACTGGAAAATTTTTCATAGTAGAAGCGGCTTCCAGCCGCTGTAGGCAATGCGCCTGGAAGGCGCATCTTGTAACAAACTTTTTTGATCCCGAAAATGGCCGAAACGATGATCAAGGCCGTTGTTTTTTGCCCAATCACCTGCCAAAATATGCAATTAAACTGATGGAGAACTATAATGGAATTTGAATTAAATGCTGTCGAGCTGAGAATTTTAGGCGTTCTCATTGAGAAACAGATGGCAACCCCGGATTATTATCCAATGACATTAAATGCATTGACCAATGCCTGTAATCAAAAAAATAATAGAGAACCGGTCATGCGGGTTGATCAGGCGGATGTTGAAGTGGCGTTAAAATCCTTGAGAAACCAGCATTTTGTCTGGCAAATCATGACCCACGGCAGTCGAACAGCAAAATATGAACATAATATGGTGGAAAAGGTCAGGTGTTCTGAGCGTGAATTGTCGGTTTTGTGCGAACTGTTTTTAAGAGGTCCCCAGACACCAGGTGAACTGAATACGCGAACCGCCCGTTTGATAGAATCCCATGGATTGATTGGCATTGAGCAAACTTTAAAAAAATTATTGGAACATGAAAACGGACCGTTTGTTGTTATGCTTCCCCGTCTCCCGGGCCATAAAGAAAACCGTTACGTTCACTTGTTCTGTTCGCAGGAACAGTCTGAAATTATTTATCAGCCGACAGCGAGAGTGCCGGTCAGCCGGGTGCCTCGGGTGAGTGCGGAGCGGGTTGAAGCGTTGGAGAAGAAGGTCAATGATCTGGAAGAATCGCTTGAAGATTTGAAAAATCAATTCTTATCATTTAAACAGCAGTTTGAATAAGGGAACGTCCAAATATTAATATACCAAACTGGCTTGCCTTTTTGATGAATCGCCGATGAATCGCTGGACTGTGAATCGCGGGACAGTATATCTATTTCGCCAGGAATAATTATGATGGCGTCGTAAAAAGTCCAAATTCTTTGTTGCGCTACATCCTTTGTTTCGGCCAATATCCGGTTTTTGTAGGGGCAACCCCCCCCTGTGGTTGCCCTATGATCAGGGTAAGCACAGGGGCTTACCCCTACAGGATGGCCGAAACGATGATTAAGGCCAATAAATTTCTTGCTGCGTATATGCCGGATTTGGATTTTTTGTGACACCATCAGCCTTCGGGCATTTCTAAAGGGATCCCCCACTTCTTCATGTATTTCCAAACCGATGTTCTGCTTTTCCCAATACGCCGGGCAACTTCCGCTTTATTCCATTCGTATTCATCAAGCAGTTCAATCAGCTCGGATTTGGTTATTTTTTTTCTGACGTGTGTTGGCATGAGATCGGGGTTATGATTGGTAATCGGATGGTATTCCATTTGCCGGATTTCTATAGGCAGGTCAAAGATGTTAATTTGGTCAGTGGTGCATAATACAAAAGCATGCTCAATGGAATTTTCAAGTTCCCGAACATTTCCGGGCCATCGATGATCCATAAGTACCCGGAGCGAATCAGGCGTTACGCCTTTAATGGATTTCCCGGTTTTTTTGTTGAATCGATTAATGAAATGTCGGATCAGAAGAGGGATGTCTTCTTTTCGCTTTCTTAGCGGCGGAATATGAATCGGGAATACTTTCAGGCGGTAATATAAATCTTCGCGGAACAGACCCTCTGACACACGATTGTACAGATTTTTATGTGTTGCCGTTATAATCCGGATGTCCACAAGTCGTTTCTTGGATTCGCCCACCCGCTCGATTTGTTTTTCCTGTAGTGCGCGGAGCAGTTTTAGTTGGATAAATGGGCTGATATCGCCGATTTCATCTATAAAGATTGTCCCGCTGTCTGCTTCTTCAAACCGGCCCTTCCGATCCCTGTGGGCTCCCGTATAGGCTCCCTTGACATGGCCGAACAGCTCAGTTTCCAGCATCGATTCGGGCAGTGCACTACAGTTGACAGTGACCATCGGATTTTGACTGCGGTCATGATTATAGTGAATGGCACCGGCGACCAGTTCTTTGCCGGTACCGCTTTCGCCATGGATAAGAACGGTTGCATCGCTGTTTGCTGCGGCTTTAATGGCAGTAAAAACTTCCTGCATGACTCGGCTTTTGCCGATCAGGTTGTTGAACTGATGAATTTCCAGCAGTTTTTGCCTGGCTTCTTCTTCTTTTTGTCTGGCTATGGTTAATTCGGTCAGATCGTTAATGGTTTCCACTACCCCGATAATGCGGCCTTTACTATCTTTTATCTGCCGCGCATTCTTAATGACGGATACCATATGACCGTTTTTATGCATTAGTTTGCATTCAGTGGGGGCGACAGTCTTGTTTTGAAATATACCACATTCTGTTATATTTTCAGGGCATGAATTGTCAAAACAGCTTGAGAATTTGAGTATTTTGCAGGTTTTTCCCATGGCCTCTTCGGCGGAATACCCGGAAATTTTTTCCAGTGAAGAATTCCAGGTTTCAATGATGCCTTCAGCATTAAGCGTAAAAACACCTTCGGCCATAGAATCAAGCAGAAGATTGGCAAACTGATGATTCCATCTTTTTTTAGGTTTGTTCATATGATTACTTGTTTTAGAGTTAACAGAGAAACGTTACTATCGTTACTATCGTTACTGTCGTTACTTTTTAAGTAGCATCTGTATATAATTTACGTCAACCAAAATTTTAAAAATATTTATTTTTGAATTTATAAGATATGCGAATGAAATGATTTTTGTAAATTATTATAGAAATTCAGTTAATTATTAAACTATTCGAAATCACGAAGAAACCTGATAGAATAGATTATAATAATTTATTTATATTTGGCATATAAATTGTATAAGATTCTATCTTAATACAAAAACAATAGATGCTAAGAATTCCAATCTGTGTATTTAAAAAAACGGCAGTGTCATTGAGTTTTTAAAAGAGGCATGAAAAATGTTAAAATCAACATTAGCCGAGTTTAAAACGATCATCGGTCAGGGAGTCGCACTCGTTGATTTTGATGTATCCTGGTGCGCTCCCTGTCGGATTCAGGAAATCATTATTGCTTCCCTTGCACGGCGTTTTTCAGGGCGGGCGGCCATATTAATTCTGGATCTGGATCACAACAGTCAATTGGCCGGTATAAAGCAGATAAAAAATGTCCCGACACTGATATTATTTAAGGAACGAAAAGAAGTGACACGGTTTATCGGACTTCAGTCGGAAGAGACGCTGAGCAGGGCAATCGAGGATGCGTTACGATAATTATTTTATTAGGAGATGTTATGGGAAAATGTGTTAATCATCCGGATAGAGAAACCAGTTTTTTGTGCATGAAGCACAATATTTATTTATGTGAAGATTGTCTTAAATGTCGCGACCCGAAGATACATTGCAAATTTCGTTCTTCATGTCCCATCTGGTTCATGGAGAAACGCGGGGGGAAAGACATTGATGAGATCGTTAAGGAAGAAAAAAAAGAATATACGGTTCTATTTAAACCGGACAATAAAGAAATCTCCATCTCTGAGGGGGCAACGCTGCTTGATGCAGCATTGGCAGGTGATATTCCATTAAATGCTTCCTGCAACGGGAAGGGCTCCTGTGGCAAATGTAAACTGGTTCTCGAGTCAGGAACCGGCAAATGTGAAGATACCCCCCTTTTGACCCAATATGAAAAAGAACACAATTATGTATTGGCCTGTCAGACGATCGTTCAAAGCGATATGATTGTCAAAATACCTGAAGAAACAATTGAAAAGAAATTGAAAATTGCCGGGATGGGAAAAGAGGTAACTGCCCGGATGCAGGGTCTTGTCAAGGACATCTCTCTCATGGTTGAAAATATAACGCTGGAACTGTCCCAGCCGACCCTTGATGATTCCATCAGCGATCTGGACCGGCTGAAGCGGGGGTTGACCAAAAATGGTTGCGATGTCAGTCGAATGAGTATTGACCTTAAAGTGATGCGGGAACTGGCGGCTGCTATGCGGGATGACAACTGGAAGGTCACTGTTTCCGTGACACGGAAAAGCTGCTCAACTGAAATCGTGCGCGTTGTCCCGGGTAACGGTCGAGAGAGCTCGCTGGGATTGGCGGTGGATATCGGGACCACATCCATTGTGGTTTACCTGGTGGATATGGCGGATGGCACCATTGTCGCCGCGACTTCCGCTCATAATCGTCAGGCAGCCTGCGGGGACGATGTGATCAACCGGATCGTCTGTGCGGAAAAAGATGGGGTGAAAAAACTCAGCCGCATGGTGATTGCCACAATTAACGGTTTGATTAATGAAGCCATTGACAGTGTGGACGTGAAACGCGATCGGATTGATAATGTGGTACTTTCCGGCAATACGACCATGCTTCATTTATTGCTTCAGATCGAAACGCGTAATATCCGGCGAGAACCGTATATTCCGTCAGTGTCGGCATTTCCCATTTTAAAGGCCGGCAATGTCGGTTTGAAAGTCAATCCGGTGGCGGCTGTGTTTGTCATGCCCGGCCCGGCCAGTTATGTGGGGGGCGATATTGTTTCCGGTTTGATTTATACCGGTTTTCACCGGGAAGAACCCATGACCCTGTTTATCGATGTGGGCACGAACGGCGAGATTGTTTTAGGGAATAAAGACTGGTTGATGACGGCATCCTGCTCCGCCGGCCCGGCTTTTGAAGGTGGTGGTGTCCGATGGGGCATGCGGGCTGAAGATGGCGCGATTGAGAAAATTATCATTGATCCGGAGACGTTTATTCCCAGTTTGTCTGTGGTCGGAGATTCACTGCCTCGCGGTATTTGCGGTTCCGGTATGATCGACTTGATCTCGGAAATGCTGAAAGCAGGAATTATTCAGCAAAATGGAAAGTTTAAAGCAGACGCAAGTCATCCTCGAATGACACAGGACGGAGATGAGAAAGCATATATCGTAGCCCTGGCCGAAGAAACATCGGTGGACAAGGACATCCTTTTTATGGAATCTGATATCGACAATATTATCCGAAGCAAAGGCGCGGTGTATGCGGGATTTAAAGTTCTCATGAACCAGACGGGATTGGACTTTTCAATGATCGATCGGATGATTATTACCGGTGGTTTCGGCCAATACCTTGATCTGGACAAAGCCGTGTCCATTGGTCTGTTGCCGGATATTGACCGAAACAAGTTTAAGTATCTTGGCAACAGTTCCATTGCCGGTTCATATATGGCCCTGCTTTCCGAAAAATACAGAACGGAAGCCCTCGAAATTTCAAACCGGATGACCTATATCGATTTTTCAAGCAATAATCAGTTTATGGATGAATTTACGTCGGCACTGTTTTTACCGCATACGAACATGGAGGATTTTCCCAGTATGAAAGGTAAATTTTAATAATATAAATTTTAAATAAATTTAAGGATAAAAAAAATGGAAAAAATAGATGTGTTGGTAGTTGGTGGCAGTGCGGCGGGAATTGTTGCGGCCACAACGGCAAAATCATTTTATTCGGACAAGGACGTGACGCTTATTCGAAAAGAAAAAGACTCTCTGGTTCCCTGCGGGATACCTTATGTGTTTGGGACCCTGGATTCTAGCGACCAGAACTGTGCCCCGGACGCAGGACTGGCAAATGCGGGCGTAACGCTGAAAATCGATGAAGTCGTATCGATTGATCCGGAAAATAAAATCTGCAAAACCGCCGGCGGCACGGAGATCGGATTTGAAAAACTGGTGCTGGCAACCGGATCAACACCAACCAAGCCATCGTGGTTGAAAGGAACGGACCTGGAGAATGTATTTACCATTCCCAAGGACAAGATATATCTTGATAATTTTAAAATCTGCCTTGATGCGTTTAAAAAAGTGGTGGTTATCGGTGGTGGATTTATCGGGGTTGAAATGGCGGATGAACTCGCCAAATCCGGAAAGGACGTTACACTGGTGGAAATGATGCCCCACGTTCTGGCGATGGCATTTGACGAAGAACTCGCCCTCAAAGCGCAAGAAGTGCTTCAAAGCCGGGGGGTAAAGATAAAAACCGGCAGCGGCGTTAAAGAAATTAATGGAAACGGCAAGGTAACAGGGATAACACTGAATGACGATGAGACAATAGAAGCGGATGCAGTGATATTGTCT
>JAQIBZ010000256.1 GCA_027858815.1 Desulfobacteraceae bacterium | reverse complement strand
TATTGAGGCAATGAGAGCTGCTGGATATAGCATTACAGAAAATGATCCCTTTGAAGAAAAACCGACTATTCGTTTTATTGAGAACGCGCTTTCTCCATATGTCAACCGGATACGGATGTATTGGGCAGATATGCGCGGTATTGTCCTCGAAAACTTTCCGCAGGCACCCTTATTACGCCAAAACACCGACCAATATCTTAAACATGTCGATGAACTATATTTGACTGATGCCTATCATTCACTTTCTATTGAAGGATATCGGGTTAGTGAGGCGCTTATTGAACATGTCCGCGCAGGGAGTTGGGACCCGGAAACGAATCACAAAGATAAAGAGTACGCAAATGCCTTGGCTGCTCGTGGTTACTGGCAAGCTTTTCAAGCAGTGAAGAAAAGCCTGGAAAAAATTCTGAATAAAAACTCTTTAGGTACGGTGGTAAGTAAAGATCATTCCATATGGTACAGAGAATTATTTGCCCCAAGTGTAAACGCTGGTCTCATAGCCGCATCTGACCTTGCCGGTTACCGAAACCAACCTGTCTATATCCGAAAATCAAGGCATATACCACCCCGTTACGAAGCTGTGCGAGATCTTATGCCTGCATTCTTTTCTCTTTTAAACGATGAAGAAGAACCTGCTGTAAAGGCTGTTTTAGGCCACTTTTTCTTTGTATATACCCACCCTTATATTGATGGAAATGGCCGCATGGGGAGATTTCTGATGAATGTTATGTTAGCCAGTGGCGGCTATCCATGGACAGTCATTCCGCTTGAAACTCGCAATGATTACATGGCCACTTTGGAAGAAGCAAGCGTAAAAAAGAATATAAAACCGTTTTCCAAATTTTTAGCTGAACTCGTTCAAAAAGAGTAATATAGAGAATCAGAATCAATATTCAACAATCAAAACGCACACGGACAAGCCGATAATTTTGAACCGTTCACTCAAAAAACCGGGAATCCATCATGGCTCATATAACATTGAAAAACAGTTATACCCTGTTGGCCGAACGCCTGAACCGTTTCCCCCAGGGCGCTCCGGTGTCAGATCTTTTGTTTCAAATCCTCGGTATGCTGTTTTCCGAAAAAGAAGCTGGCCTGGTTTCTTTACTGCCCATCAAACCCTTTACTGTAAAAAAGGCCAGCCAAATCTGGAAAAAGAACCTGGCCGACAGTCAGAAAATACTGGATACGCTCGCCGACCGGGCGATCCTGGTGGATATCGAACAAAATGGGCGAACCGTATACACACTCCCTCCGCCCATGGCCGGTTTTTTTGAATTTTCCCTGATGCGCGTACGAAGAGATATCGACCAGAAGGTTTTAAGTGAACTGTTTTATCAGTATTTAAACGTGGAAGAAGACTTTATCCGGGATCTTTTTACCCGGGGCGAAACCCAACTGGGTCGCACCTTTATCCATGAACCGGTTTTGTCCGAAGAAAATGCGCTGCACGTTTTGGATTACGAACGGGCCAGTGAAATCATCAAAACAGCCTCTCACATTGCCATCGGCACCTGTTACTGCCGTCATAAAATGCTGCACGTCAACCGGGCATGCGACGCTCCCACAGATATCTGCATGACCTTTAATAATTCTGCCGCCTCTCTGATTCGGCATGGAATTACCCGGGAAGTCGATGTTTCAGAATGTCTTGATCTGCTGCAAATGGCTTATGATTTCAACCTGGTGCAGTTTGGTGAAAATGTCCGGGAAAATGTCAAGTTTATCTGCAATTGCTGTAGTTGCTGCTGTGAAGCCATGATTGCCGCCAGGCGATTCGGGCTCATGCACCCGGTGCATACAACCAATTTCATCCCGGAAATCAATGAAAATGATTGTACCGGATGCGGAAAATGCGTGGCTGTTTGTCCGGTTGAAGCAATGACACTGGTGTCTGCCAATGATCCGAAAAATCCCAACAAGAAGAAAGCCGGCCTGAACACGGAGATATGTCTTGGCTGCGGTCTCTGCGCCCGGGCATGCCCGGATAATCATATTCAGATCAAGTCCCGCCCGCAAAGGGTTATTACCCCGCTTAACACCACACACCGTTCAGTCTTAATGGCTATTGAACGCGGCAATCTACAGGATCTGATTTTTGACAACCGGGTTTTATTTAGCCACCGTGCCCTGGCAGCGCTTTTAGGTGTCATCCTCCGTCTTCCGCCTGTCAAACAAGTCCTTGCCAGCCGTCAAGTGAAATCCCGCTACCTGGAAATCCTGGTGAAAAGATACAACAGGCGGTCCAAATAAATATGCAGATAGAACAAATCAAGGTGGAGCTATGACCTCAAAATCTGAAAGATTCTCAGAAATAGTTAGAGAAGTGTGCAAACAGCTTGGAATAACCCAGGAAGATCTTGCACATGCTTTGGGAGTCAGCTTCGCAACTGTGAATCGCTGGGAGAACGCTAAAACTTCACCTTCGAAGTTAGCTCGCACACAATTTAATTTATTTTGGAAGATATGAGAAAAAAGGGACGCATTAAGAATGCCGGTGCTATAATTGATGGAGGTAATTTATGACAGGATTCAACCCCAATTTCACCATAACCAACCGCATGACAGCGGCCATCACCCAAATTGAACGGGCCCGGGGATTTCTGGAAGCGGCACGGCTATCCGATGACTGGGTGAGGGATATGGGAAATCAAGCCCTTATTAAAGAGGCGCATCATACAACTCATATCGAAGGGACGCGGTTGACCCTGGATCAGGCCGAACGCTTATGGAAAGGTGAAGCTGTGCCTGAGGCCGATCCGGATGATACCAGAGAACTATTGAATTACCGGTCTGCCTTTGAGTTTGTCGCCGAATGTCTGGAAAGTGGAGATCCCATTACCGAAGGGATGATTCGTGAAATTCATCGAAAACTGGTAGAGGGCGTTCGTGGTGGAAAAGCTGATCCCGGCTCTTACCGGCGGATACAAAATTATGTGGCCAATTCTCAAACTGGCGAGGTCATTTATACTCCCCCTTCTGCTGTTGAAATACCAATCATGATGTCTGAAATGGTAAAATGGCTTAATTCGGATCTTGAGATCCATCCGGTTTTAATCAGTGGTATTGCCCAGTTCCAACTGGTCCATATTCACCCTTTTCTTGATGGTAATGGCCGGACTTCAAGGCTATTATCAATCCTCTGCCTTTACAAGGCCGGATATGATTTTAAGCGTCTGTTCACCATTAGTGAATATTATGATCGTGACAGACCCACCTTCTATAGAAAAATCCAGAGCGTCCGTGAAAACGATCTGGATATGACCAGATGGCTGGACTATTTCATCACCGGCCTGGAAACGCAAATGATTGAGGTCAAAGAGCGTGGCGAGCAGGTCATCCGTAGAGATATTCTGGTACAAAAGTATGCTTTAAATGAACGACAGGGAAGAGCCATAGATTTTTTGTTATCCCATGGGAAGTTTAC
>JAQIBZ010000345.1 GCA_027858815.1 Desulfobacteraceae bacterium | reverse complement strand
ATTTTTTTTAATTCAGCACGCGTTTCAACCGTTTCTGCATCAAAATCGCTTTTCATTTTAAAAAGACGATATTTGGCCACGAGCGGCGATACTTTTACAAGCGACTCCGCTTTGCGCTCAGCAGAATCAACGATCATACGCGCTTTATCATCCGAATCTTTTATTTTCTGGGAATTTATACGCTCACGAAAAAAATGAGCGCCGATAAGCCCCAAAAAGACGCCGGTAACAATTAATAAAATAGATGCTCCATCCATTATTTTTCTCCCTGCATGAAATATTATAGAGATATCTCTAAAGATAAGACAAAGAAATGTATGTGATAAGTTATAAACAAATGTTTTTTAAGATGTCTCAAAGGCTGGAAAGAAAGAATGGAAACAGAAATAAGGTGATCCTGTATCAGAAGAACACAGGAAAGATATAAATACCCCCGCTTAAAGCCGTGTTGAATAGACCTTGAACCTGACCTTCAAGGTGGGCGCCTTATAGTTTCTTTAGGCTTTTCCGTACAAGCGGAACATGCTCACCAAAACCAGTGATGGCTCCCTTAATGTTAGTATTGGGTCAAGGGATATAATCCAATCACGAACACAGCAGGGGTATAAATAAAAATATCTTTTATTCGTTTAAGATCTCGTCAGATAAAAATTATTGCACGAAAATCCGGCAAATACGTTATTCATTATTCAATCTCAATCATATTATCAAGTTTAGAAGCCCGAGATGAAACAGACTCTAAAAAATCTGAATGATTGTTTGTTAACTCAACATACTGCTTAGATATATTCAATGCAGTCATGACGAGTATGGCTAATTTACTGGTTGTTAAAGCGTGTGCCGGGAACTGTTCTTCAACCTTATGAAGTTCTCCCATCATATAAGAAAGAATCTCTTTTAAATTTTTTCGGTTTTGATCCGATTTAAACTTAAATGTCTCGCCTAACAGTTCAATTTTTATTACCTGCTCCACAACGTTAAAACCACTCTCCCGAACAATAATTATTTTTTATTCGATTTTATTTTCATTGAGATTATTAAGTTTTGCCAGAATATTGTCAACCTTAGAACGAATCAGTACCTTTTGTTCCGAATGTTTATTTTCCGTTTCAACCTTTTTTGTAAGCTCAGCCTCCAAGCTTTTAATTTTGTCGGAAAGTTCAAAATTTAAATTTTCAAGTGTTTTGCATCGTGAAATTAAACTTCCAACCTTTTGTTCAATTTGATCAAATTGGAGCATTACATTGTCGTTATCCAATTTTCACCTCACTTCTATGTTTAAGTTATAATATTTGCAATGATTTAAAGTCAAGATATTTTCATGATTCCATCAGCATGGATTCTATATTCATCAAATCTTCCGAAGAATTAATACCCATGACTTCTGCCTGATCGCTACAGATTTTTAACCCGATTTTTTTGCCGTCTTTACTGGCGATCAGCACAATATCCGTCAAATAAATTTCGTTTTGATTATTATCAGACGTGATTTGTGATAATGCGAATTCAAGAAAATCACGTTTTACACAATATATCCCGGAATTCACGATTTTGATAATTTTTTCCGTATCGTCAGCATCCGCCTGTTCAACAATTTTTTCAACACAGCCGGACGCACTCTCTATAATCCGTCCGTACCCAAACGGATTTTCAAGACAAACGCCTAAGACAGTAACGACATTGTCATTATTTACATGATCGTCAATAAGATCGTTGATAGTTGATGCTTTTATCAAAGGGACATCACCGGATAATATCACAACATCAGCACAGCTGACTGACAATTTAGATAAAGCACATTGAACAGCGTGTCCGGTTCCGTTTTGCTCCATCTGCAACGCAAATTTAACATCAGCGTTTTCAGAAACAATTTTTTTAACTCTTTCAGCCTGATGACCTATGACAATGATGATATCTTTACCGGAAACTTTCACAGCAGTATCAACAACACGCATAATCATCGGACGACATGAAACCTGATGAAGGACTTTTGCCTTCTCAGACTTCATTCGGGTCCCCTTACCGGCAGCAAGAATTATTATTTCAACGGAATTATTCATCATAGGTTGTCTTTACATTATAATAAAAAAAAGGACAAACCAGATTATGGTTAGTCCTTTTTTTTTATCCAAATATATTGTCAAATACGACATTCGTCAGTTTAGTAATACAGCGTATTTTACATACCCCGGGATTCAGAAATTTTAATACGTTCAATTGCACGATACATTGCAATTTTTGCGCGTTCAAAATTTACATTATCCGCTTTTTCTTCAGCCAGTCGGTTCTGAGCACGTTCAAGAGCAGCCCTTGCACGATCAACGTCAATATCACGACGTCTTTCTGCGGATTCTGCCAGAATGGTAACCCGATCCGGAAGCGCTTCTGAAAAACCACCACTGACAAAAATCACTTTTTCCTTGCCAGTGGAATCCTTATAATTAATCTTGCCTGGCTTTAAAGATGTGAGGAAAGGCGTATGACCGCTGAGTACACCGAATTCTCCCAGCGTTCCGGGTGCCATCACAATTTCAACTTCCTCACTGATCACATATTTTTCCGGGGTAACGACTTCTAATTTTAATAATTCAGCCATAAGCTTACCCTACCTTGTTTTATATTATATTAAGCTGCCATTTTCTTGGCTTTTTCAATAGCGCCCTCAATGGTGCCGACCATGTAAAAAGCCTGTTCCGGCAGATCATCATGTTTACCTTCACAAATTTCTTTAAAAGCCTTGATCGTATCAGCAATCTTTACGTACTCACCAGACAGCCCGGTAAACGTTTCAGCAACATGGAAGGGCTGAGACAGGAATCGCTGCATTTTTCTCGCACGGGATACAGTGATCTTATCTTCATCAGAAAGTTCGTCCATACCAAGAATTGCAATAATATCCTGAAGCTCTTTATATTTCTGAAGCATTTGCTGAACTTCACGGGCAACCGCATAATGTTCTTCACCGATATAGCCGGGATCAAGAATTCGGGAAGTTGAGTCAAGCGGATCCACGGCGGGATAAATACCAAGCTCGGAAATTTGACGAGACAAAACAACCGTTCCGTCAAGATGAGCAAATGTTGTGGCAGGTGCGGGGTCTGTCAAGTCATCAGCCGGTACGTATACACACTGAACAGCTGTAATTGAACCCTTATCCGTAGATGTAATTCGTTCCTGTAAACCACCCAAATCAACCGCCAATGTCGGTTGATAACCAACCGCAGAAGGCATACGTCCGAGCAATGAAGAAACTTCAGAACCCGCCTGGGTAAATCTAAAGATGTTATCAATAAAGATCAGAACGTCCTGGCCTTCCACATCCCTGAAATACTCAGCACAGGTTAATGCAGACAAAGCAACACGAGCTCGGGCTCCGGGAGGCTCTGTCATCTGACCATAAATCAAAGCCGCTTTTGGAAGTACGCCGGAATCCTTCATTTCATGATAAAGGTCATTTCCTTCACGGGTTCTTTCACCAACACCGGCAAAAACGGAAATACCACCATGCTGCATCGCGATGTTATTAACCATTTCCATCATAATAACGGTCTTGCCAACACCGGCACCACCGAACATTCCCATTTTACCGCCACGGGGAAAAGGTACAAGCAAGTCAATAACCTTAACACCGGTCTCAAGAACGTGAACAGAAGTATCCTGTTCTGTCAGTTTCGGCGCAGCTCTATGAATCGGCATCATTTTCTCATGGCTAACTGGCCCAAGCCCGTCCACCGGTTTTCCGACGACGTTCATAACTCTTCCCAATGATGCTTCACCAACTGGCATCATAATCGGACCGCCCGTATCTTTGACCGGCATGCCGCGAACGAGACCGTCGGTAACGTCCATTGCGATTGTGCGAACTACATTATCACCCAAGTGCTGTGCAACCTCAAGAACCAGATTATCAGCTTCATCATTGATCGCAGCATTGGTAAGTAAAAGTGCCGAAAGTATCTCAGGCAGCTTGCCCTGTTCGAATTCAATATCGACTACAGGACCCATAACCTGTGTGACCTTACCTAAGTTTTCTCCCATTTGAAAGACCTCCTAAAAACTATATAATGCAAAATTATTTGCGGGTTATCCCTTGAGCGCTTCGGCACCGCCGACAATATCCATTAGTTCCATTGTAATAGCAGCCTGGCGGGCTTTATTGTATGCCAGCGTCAGATTCTCGATCATATCGTTACACGCCTTGGTTGCATTATCCATCGCCTTCATGCGAGCCGCATGTTCACTGGTCGATGTTTCAAGCAATCCATTATAAATCTGAATAAAAACATTTTTGGGGAGCATCTCATTTAATAATTCGTCCGGAGACGGTTCAATAATATGCTCTGCAATGTACGATGCCTCATCTGTTTCAGCTTCAGTTGCCT
Organism: Desulfobacteraceae bacterium; assembly: GCA_027858815.1. Classification (GTDB taxonomy): domain Bacteria; phylum Desulfobacterota; class Desulfobacteria; order Desulfobacterales; family Desulfosalsimonadaceae; genus SURF-3. The sequence goes on along the minus strand of JAQIBZ010000345.1, from coordinate 8,575 downwards.
CGATGACCGGGATCGGTAAAAGTTGTTTAACGACCGGCGGTTGCGCAGCCATTCCCTGAAAATTGGCAAAGACAACGTAAACCTCATCATAAGTTCCGTCTAAAAAACCATCAATTAGTTCCTGTCCGGATGTGGATGCAACATTAAAACCAAACTTTCCACCAACTATGTTTAAATATTCCTTGGTGATCTGCTGGTTATTGTTACGACACCAGTCACGGCCTTTTTTCCCAAAATTGGTAAATGAAACATCAAAACCCTGACTGACTTTTTCATTCATCAATTTTTCAGCAGTTTCAATTAAATTGAAATTAAAACCACCGCAGAGACCACGATCTGAAGTCATTAAAACAATATTGACTTTATTGACTTCTTCTCTGGGAGTTAACAAAGGACTTGCGTCATCTCCAGCTTTATCAGCTATATTGCCTAATACTTCAGAAAACTTTTCAGCGTAGGGCCGAAACGCTTCCATTGTTGTCTGCGCACCGCGCAACCGAGACGTTGCAACCATGTTCATGGCTTTCGTAATCTGCTTGGTCTTTTTGACGCTGACTATTTTTGTTTGGACTTCTTTTAGTGTTGCCATATGTTTACTGCCCTTATCAGCATAATTTATTCATAATTTGGTATGAAACAATCATTATTTAATGGTATCTTTGAACTCATCGCCGTATTCAGCCAATGCTTTATTCATTAATTGTTCCATATCATCTGATATCTTTTTCTCTTCAGCGATACCGCTGAAAATCTGAGGATATCGGCTTTCAATAAACTGGTACAAACCGGCTTCATATTTTGCCAGAACATTGAGCGGCAGTTCATCAAGAAAACCTTTGGTACCGGCAAACATGATCGAAACCTGTTTTTCAAGAGGAAGTGGTTGATACTGGGGCTGTTTTAAAATCTCAACCAGGCGGGCACCACGGGTCAACTGTTTCTGAGTAGAAGCATCAAGGTCAGAACCAAAAGCGGCAAATGATTCCAATTCTCTGTACTGAGCCAGATCCAGACGAAGCGTACCAGCCACCTGTTTCATGGCTTTTTCCTGGGCAGCACCACCCACGCGGGAAACTGAAAGGCCAACATTAATCGCAGGACGTACACCGGCAAAGAACATGCTGGGCTCAAGATAAATCTGGCCGTCAGTAATTGAAATAACGTTTGTCGGAATAAAAGCGGAAACGTCACCAGCCTGTGTTTCAATAATCGGCAAAGCGGTTAAGGATCCGGCTCCCAGTTCATCATTCAATTTGGAAGAACGTTCCAGCAGGCGTGAATGGTTATAAAAAATATCGCCGGGAAAGGCTTCACGTCCTGGCGGACGTCTTAAGAGGAGAGAAACCTGACGATAAGCGACAGCCTGTTTAGAAAGATCATCATAAATGATCAATGCATGTCTTCCACTATCACGAAAGTATTCACCCATTGAAGTACCGGCATAAGGAGCAAGATACTGCTGCGCAGCAGGGTCACTGGCACATGCGGCAATGACGGTTGTATATTCCATGGCACCATGTTTTTCAAGAACTGCAATAACCTGGGCAACAGTTGATTTTTTCTGGCCGCAAGCTACATAAATACAGAAGATATCTGTATTTTTTTGAGCCAAAATCGCGTCAACTGCAACGGCTGTTTTTCCGATCTGCCGGTCACCAATAATCAACTCTCGTTGTCCTCGTCCAACCGGTGTCATGCCGTCAACAGCTTTAAGCCCGGTATAGCAGGGTTCATGAACACTCTTACGTGCGATAACACCTGGCGCGACCATTTCAATACGACGTGTTTCAGAGGTTTCAACAGGACCTTTACCGTCCAGCGGCTGGCCCGCAGCATCCAGAACACGACCCAAAGTTCCTTCTCCAACTGGCACTTCAGCAATACGCCCGGTTCTTTTTACGATGTCCCCTTCTTTAATGTGGGAATCTTCGCCCAGGATGGCAACACCCACATTATCTGCTTCGAGGTTCAATGCAAGCCCGAGAATACCACCTGGAAATTCAACGAGTTCCAATGCCTGAACTTTTTCAAGGCCGTAAACACGGGCAATCCCATCACCGATTGACAAGACTGTACCTGTTTCACTAAGTTCGATCTTCTTGTCAAAATCCTGAATCTGATCTTTAATAATCTGACTTATTTCTTCGGCTTTAATATCCATTAGACACTCTCACCCCTTTTTAATGATTCTCTCATATTTTGTAATTGTGTTTTAATACTGCCATCCAACACAAGGTCTCCAATTTTAGTAACAATTCCGCCAATCAAGCTGGCATCCTGTTTCATTTCCAATAAAACTTCTTTTCCGGTCATTTTGGAAAGGGAATTTCGAATCTCAACCAGCGTATCTTCAGTCAGTTCAGTGGCAGTAGTCAGATCTGCCCTGACAATCCCTTTTAATTCATCGGCAAGAACATTATAGTAACTGCTGACATCCCGCAAAAAATTGATCCGTTTTTTATCAAACAGTAATAGAACAAATGATTTGATCACCTTGGACAATTCCATCTTATCAACCACTGAGGACAGAACATTTCTACGGCTTGCAGCATTATATAAAGGATTGCATACCGCCTGTTCAAAAATCTGTTCTTTATCCAGCAAACCGACGATGGTGTCAAGTTCTTCTCTGTATGATTCGGCCTGACCATCTTCTTTACCAATCAAAATCAACGCTTTCGCGTATCGTCTTGCTATAGCTGAACTTCTCACTTTGTCACCACCTTGGTTAAATATTCATCAACAAGCTTATTCTGGTCTTGATCAGTTATACTTTTTTTAAGTTTTTCTTCAGCCTTGGCAATGGCTTTTTCAAAAACTTCACCTTCAAGCTGTTGCCGGGCCTGCTTAAATTCATGCTTGATCGTTCGTCGGGCCTGCTCTTCCAGTTTTTCCGCAGCAGAAGAAGCTTCGTCAATAATTTTTTCTTTTAAGGCAATGCCCTGCTGTTTATATTGGTCAATAATTTTTTCTGATTCGTTGCTTAATGTCGAAAGGTTTTTTTCATACTCGGCCAGCTTTTTTTCTGCTTCAGTTTTTTGGGCTTCCAGATCATCCAGCTGCTCCTGAATGCTTTGAATCCGGTCGTTTAAAAACTGGGCAACGGGTTTTTTTAAAAGAAAAAAAAGGGCTATGGCTAAAACAGCAAAATTCATAACACGATACGTATCAGTGGCTACCCACCCGCCAGCGCTATGACCGCCGCCATGTTCTCCGCCACCACCGGAAGAAGCAATGACAACATCAACAGTCATCAAAAGAATAAATACCATTGGGACAATAACAGCTGAATAATTTCCTTGAATCCATTTTAATAATTTCATTAAACAGCCCTCCCTAAAATGCGCCGACTGATCTCTTCAGCAAAACCATCCACTTCTTTTAAAAGGGACAGTCGCGCCTCTTCTGCCTCCTGGACGATTCTTTCACGGATTTCAGCAAGATCTGCCCGTGCCTTATCATTGATCTTTTCGATAATTTTCTTTTCTTCCGCCCGGGCATCGTCTTCTAAAGCTTCTTTTTCCTTAAGGCCATTTTCACGCGCCTGCCGGATTCCTGTCTTCAGTGCCAAATCTTTTTCCACAGCATTTTGTTCCGACTGATCAATGCCTTTTTCAAGTCCAGTAATTTTTTCATTTCTTTGGGACAAAATTTTTCTGATCGGCTTGTACAAAACCATATTTAAAGCCCAAATCAGAATCAAGAAATTAATTATCTGGATAAACACCGTACTATCTAGATTTACCATAAAAAAAACCTCCGCTCGAATTCGCTATCACTAAACTTTTTTAACAACTTGATGCTAATTCATCTTAACTTAATTTAAACAAAAGGCATTATCACCAACATATATTGTTTGTCAATTTTTTTTTCCAAAATTATTGAAACGAATACTACTGCTTTATAAATCGCCTCATACTGACATTCATTAACAACCCGATGCCAATGAACATGGTAAAAACGGATGATCCGCCATAACTGATCAGAGGTAACGGCATGCCGACAACCGGCATCAGCCCCATGACCATTCCCATATTAATAAATACCTGCCAGAAAATCATTGCAGCAACCCCCACAGATAAGATTGTTCCAAAAGAATCACGGCATCCGTGGGCTATGTTCAATGCAAATGCAATTAACAGTAAAAACATAAACAATAAAAAAATGGAACCGGCAAACCCCCACTCTTCGGCTAAAACGGAAAAGATAAAATCCGTATGCTGCTCCGGCAGAAACAATAACTTTTTCTGGGTCCCCTGCATATAACCTTTGCCGAATGCAAGTCCCGAACCCACCGCAATCTTAGATTGGCGAATATGATATCCGGCACCCAAAGGATCTCTGTCCGGAGCCAGTAAAGTCAGCACCCTTTCTTTTTGGTATGGTTCAAGCGCCTTCCATCCAACAGGAATCGCAACGATTGAAATTAAAACAAAACTAATAAAGGTGCGTCGATCGATTTTTGCAAAGATTGCCATTGACCCGGCAATCAGTAGAATGGTTCCGGCAGTCCCAAGATCCGGCTGCGTAGCCACTAAAAAAAAAGGAATCGCCGTTAACACCAAGGGTATTAAAAGTCTGCGAAACGATATTCCGGTCTTTTGAACATTATGCGCAAAATATCGGGCAAGAATAATAATGACCGCAATCTTTATGGGTTCAGACGGCTGCAGCGTAAATGGGCCAATGGCAAGCCACCGCGTTGACCCGCCGGCATGCTTCCCGAAAAGATGAACAGAGGCCAGCAGCAGCATACTGCCTGTATAAATAAACGGTGCCCATTTATCCAAGTGCTTATAACTGAAAACAAATGAAAAAAACATGATGACAAGACCCAGACCATACCAGAATAGTTGTTTATAGAATATGGATATCTGGAGGGAGCACTCATCAACAGTCACGGCGCTGTAGAGCAATATCAGGCCCATCATAGAGATGAACAATGTAATGCCGAGTAATCCCCAGTCAAAGTAGTTTATTAAACGCCGATCAAACATTAGAGTATAACGGCATTATATAAAATTGTTTTTGGAAAAACAGAATTAGAGTAATCAAGTTTCATAAAGTTGTTATTATATTTTTTAAACCAGAGACAGGTGATCCTGTAAAAATAAAAAAATTATAAAATATAATAATTATAATCAAGTTATTTAAAAAATATTTCAATGAACAATGCGTCTTGATCAGATCATTCATTTTTTAATATTCTTTAATCTGTCACCGAATTATGTTATTAATTGTCATCATTCATTACCTTACATCAACTAAACGATCCGGAGGGTATTATGTCAAGCAATGTCTATTTCATCGACTTCCGTGCAACATATAAAGAGAATTTTGTTTTGAAACTCGATAAACTGGTCAACACTGCCGGATTAAATGACCGGATTAAAAAAAGAGATCTGACTGCTGTTAAACTTCACTTTGGTGAACTGGGGAATACCGCTTTCATTCGTCCCGTGTATATTCGTCAAATTGTTAAAAGTATAAAATCCGCCGGCGCATTGCCGTTTTTGACTGATGCAAATACTTTGTATGCCGGCACTCGCGGGGATGCCCATCATCATCTGGTTACAGCCATTCAAAATGGATTCGCCTATTCAATCATAGAGGCACCGCTGATTATCGCAGACGGACTCCGGGGACGGACCGAAACACCAGTTATCATCAATGAAAAACAGTTTAAAAAGGTCTTTATCGGTTCCGAAATCGTCAATGCTGATGCTTTGATTTCCGTTGCACATTTTAAGGGCCATGAGTTAGCCGGCTATGGCGGGGCCATTAAAAATATTGGTATGGGTTGTGCTTCCAGGCGTGGAAAAATGGAACAGCATTCAGATGTTGCGCCGAAAGTAAAAAAGAAAAGATGTATCGGATGCGGGGAATGCGCTGCTCACTGCGCTCAAAATGCGATTTCTATGGAAGGGAAAAAAGCATTCATCCACCCTGAAAAATGTATCGGGTGCGGGGAATGTATTATTGTTTGTGAAAACGAAGCCGTTCAAATTCAATGGAACCAGTCGGTTCCGGTTTTTCTGGAAAAAATGGTTGAGTATGCAAAAGGAGTTCTATCAACAAAAAAAGAAAAATCCTTGTTTATCAACTTCATCAATCATGTATCTCCCGGCTGTGACTGCCTGCCGTACAATGATGCCCCGATTGTCCGGGATATCGGCGTAATCGCATCCACAGACCCGGTTGCTATTGACCAGGCCAGTGCCGACCTTGTCAACAGCGAGCCGGCACTTACCCATACTTGTTTGAAAATCAATACCGGCCCCGGAGAAGATAAATTTAAAGGGGTCTATCCCAATGTTGAATGGGAGCACCAGCTTGAATATGCAGAAACCTTAGGTCTCGGGTCCAGAAATTATCAACTGATTCCCGTTACCTAACCCGGATAAACCGGAAAAGTTAAAAGTGAACTAAAGTTTGAAGTGAGCTAAAGTTACGGTTAATGCCTTCGGCATTTTCAATTTTTATGTTAAAAATGATTGCGCGTTTAGCGCAGTCCACAACTTTAGGCACTTTAGATCACTTTAGTCACTTCACACTTTTTGAGTTTTTAAAAAATTTGCCAAAAAAACACGAAAATTAGAGATAAGAAACTAAGGGTTGAGAAAATAATAAATTGGTTTTATATATCTTAATTGTAACACAAAATCCTACAAAAAAACATTAAATTAATCTTCAAAGATTAGTAATTTTATTGATACAAAGGGTTTTAAGGCGTCATTTAAACAAATTGACATCTTATAAACATTCTGTTACAATCCAGAAAATTAACAATAAATAGTCTGGATTGTAACATATGAAAACTCTATCAATTAATTTTGATCAATTGCTAACATGTTTAAAAGATAATAAGATACTGACAATTGATGAATTGAAAAGTACTTTGAGAACTCAATGCAGAATGACAGTGTTTAGAAAATTATCAATGCTGGATTATATCTCAAGCTATTCTCATAGCGGAAAATATTACTCCTTAAAAAGAATAGCGAGATACAACAAATATGGAATATGGTCATACAAGTCAGCCTTATTTTCAAAAAATGGGACTCTTAAAAAAACAATAGAATTCTTAATTGATAGCTCAGCAAAAGGCTATTCAGCGTCTGAATTGAACAGTATTCTAAAAGTTAAGGTTGAGGATACGTTGTTAGAACTTATAAAAAATAAAATAGTCACCAGAAAAAAAACGTCGGGAATTTTTATTTATTACTCTGGAACTCGTAATTTAAGTAAAAAGCAAGAGCTAACGAGAATAGATAAGATACAGTCTCCGGACGAAGAGATGAAACCTGATATATTAATGAATGAATTGAAGGCAGCATTGATAATTTTCTTTAGCACTCTTGACGAAAAGCAGAGACGACTCTATGCAGGATATGAATCTTTGAAAATTGGGTATGGTGGCGATAAAAGGATTGCAGATCTACTCGATATAGATCCAAAGACAGTTGCCAAAGGAAGGCGAGAACTTTTTGGTGGAAAAGTTAATATCGATATTATTCGAAAACCAGGTGGCGGCAGAAAACAAAGTAAAAAAAAATTCCAAACATAGTAGAGAAAATCGAAGTGCTTATGAAATATGAAATAGCTGGTGATCCAATGAGTGATTTAAAATGGACAAGAAAGACAACAGCGAAAATTGCAGATGAATTGGCTTTGATTGATATTTTTGTAAGCAAAACCACAGTTGGTAAAATTTTAAAAAGTTTGAACTTTTCCTTGAAAACTAACATTAAATCCATTTCAAATGGAGGCAAACCAATTACAAAGGAAAAAAGGGAAAAGCGTAATAATCAATTTAATTACATCAATGAAATGTTGAGTAAGTTTTCAAAAATGAGAACGCCTGCTATCAGTGTAGATACCAAGAAAAAAGAACCAATTGGAAACTTTAAGAATAACGGCACAAGATATAAGCGTGGGGTAGATTTAACAAATGATCACGATTTTTTAACATACGCTTCTGGAATAGCCGCTTTATACGGTATTCTTGACTATGATAAAAATAAAGGGTTTGTTTCAATAGGAAAATTTCTTAAGAAAGGTAACAAAATATTATCCGGCGATACACCAGAATTTGCTGTTGAATCTATAGAAAGATGGTGGACAAGTGATGGTATTGAAGCATATCAAAATAAAAACGATTTGTTAATTGTAGCGGATGGAGGAGGAAGTAACGGTCATAGACCTCATATGTGGAAGGTTAAACTTCAAGAAGTATTATGCAATAAATACAAATTGAATGTGACCGTATGTCACTACCCTCCAGGGGCTTCAAAATGGAACCCGATTGAACATCGCTTATTTAGTGAGATTAGTAAAAATTGGAGAGGAACACCGTTAATTGATTATGAAACAGTTCTGAAATATACTATGCGAACAAAAACAACCACTGGGTTAAAAGTTAATGCTATTTTGGTTGAAAAACAATACGAGAAAGGGCTTAAAGCTTCAAAAACGGATTTGGAAAATTTAAATATTGAGAGACACGAAATTAATCCTTCATGGAACTATACCCTGCGTCCAAATTAACAAAAAAATAAATACAATTTATTTTTTA
>JAQIBZ010000331.1 GCA_027858815.1 Desulfobacteraceae bacterium | reverse complement strand
GAAATTTACAGAATTAGGTTTTAAAGCAGTGGGGTCGGGAGGATGGGGAAAAACGACTTCGGAAAAATATCTTCAGCAGAGAATCCCCAGGCCAATACAACGACTTCTCTACCATTGCCCGGAATGGTCGTCGATATGGATCCTTATTAAAAAAATTAAATGATCGGTGACGTGTAGATGCCTCAGTTCAGCGGAAAAAATATACAAAGTAAGTGTATTTCATGTGGGAATACTGGCGCGCTCCTTTTTCCGCACATGCGGGATCATCTGTTCGGTGTCAGCGGTTCCTGGACCCTTATCAAATGCAAACACTGCGGCTTGGTGTGGCTGCATCCTCAACCGTCACCTGAAGAAATCCCCGGATTTTACAAAGCCTATCATACGCACCAGGCGCCGGATCACATTCCTCGTATTTCGATAGAATCTGCTTTATTAATACCCGGCACTTTGATGGGATATCGCAATAGTCATTTAGGGGTAAAAGGCAGGGCACGTGGGAGACGTCTTTCTATGGTCGGACCCATTCGTGAAATTGGAAAACGATCCGTTATGTGGCTGTCCGCCCATCCCGGCGGCAAACTGCTGGATATCGGGTGCGGCAATGGTGTTTTCCTGTTTAATATGCAAAAACATGGCTGGAATGTGTACGGGGTGGAAACAGACCCCAAGGCGGTTCAAAACGCTCGGAAAAAATTTAATCTCGAAAAGATCCATCTGGGAACGCTTGAAGATGCAGGCTTAACCGATGCGACGTTTGATGCCATTACCATGAATCATGTGATCGAACATATGCTGGATCCGATTGATGCCATAAAAAACTGTTTCCGGCTCTTAAAGCCCGGCGGTGTTCTGGTGATTGCCACCCCAAACGCCGAAAGTATAGGAGCCATGCATTTTAAAAGCCTGTGGCGGGGATGGGAACCCCCCCGGCATATTCATATTTTCAGTCCCCGATCCCTGTCACTGGTTGCAGAGCAAGCCGGTTTTCATATTGTTTCCAATAGCACGCCTAGTGGCGCGTCCTATCCGATTTGGATGTTAAGTATGCTTTTGCGGAAGAAGGTCTTTTTAAAGAAAGATATATCGGTTCCGAGCAAGAGACTGAAACTCAAGAGTGCAATGGCCTGCTGCGTGGAAGATGTTTTGTTCCGCCTGGGGTTTCAGCGTGGTGAGGAACTGGTCCTTTTGGCCCGGCGGCCACAATAAAAATTATTAGATGCTTTAAAGGAGACAATTTAAGCAATTGAATTAAACGTTAAAGCCAAATCGATGTCTAATAGCTACAAGGTTCAATTGCTTGCCGCCCGTGTTTCGAGGCCTCTCCCTAAAGTATTTGGTATTGAGGTTATCAATAGATTTAAACAACAGGCTTGCTAAAATGAAATCCAGTGCAAAAGATAGCCGAAGTATAAAGTGTATGAAGGCATCGGGCCTTTTTGCCCAATCCTTTATTGACTGGTTATTTTAACGGTATAACTTAATTCAACATTAAATATTAAGGAGAGTCGTAAATGGGGCTTTTTAGTTCTGATAAAGTGCAATGGAAAAAGGATAATATCCTTCTTGTTAACGGTGTTCGCTTTTATCTTGCGCGGAACTTTGTAGAGTTACAAACGGTTCAATCTTCTAATAAACAATTTCTATTGGGCAAACCCCGCTGGCTAGTCGAGAAATATTTGAAACTGTTGAGTTCCACCCCAACGAAAAATATATTTGAATTAGGCATATTAAAGGGTGGGAGCGTTGCATTGTACCATGCCTATTGTAAGCCAAGCAAGCTGGTAGCAGTTGAATTGTCAACTAAACCTGTGGCAGCGCTTGAAGACTATATCGTTAAAAAGGAATGCCGGGATACGATTAAGCCGTATTACGGTATCAATCAGGCCGATAGAAAAGTATTATCTATTTTGGAGGATGAATTCCCAGGTAGAGATATTGATCTGGTAGTTGATGATGCATCTCATCTGTATCATGAATCAAAGGAATCTTTTAACATGATATTCCCCTATTTAAGGCCTGGCGGTTTATACATTATAGAGGATTGGGCATGGTCGCATACTTCTCTCTGGCAAGGTGAAAACGCCAAGTGGAGTGACAAGCCGGCGCTGACAAACCTGATTTTTGAAATCATCATGGCCTGCCCTTCAACGACAGATATGATTGAGGAGATCGTTATTGATAAGAACAATGCCTTAATATATAAAGGCGATAGTGCCATTCAATCGAATGAATTTGATATTTCGAAGAGTTATATTAACCGGGGAAAAGAGTTTGTTCCGTTTCTTTAGCTATGGTGATTAAAGATTATGTACAAGAAAGGTTAATTATGAATAATAAATCTGAACCCAGAGTGATTGTGCAGCTTTTATCATGGAACCAGCTTCAAGAAGTCGTCGACTGTCTGGAAAGTTTTTCCTGCATTACTTATCAGAATTATGAGGTCATCCTTGTCGATAATGGATCTGAGGATGAAACAGTAAAAACTGTGAGGGAAAAATATCCGTTTGTCACTATTATTGAGAATGCCGAAAATCTTGGATTTTGCAAAGCGAACAATATCGGTTTCAGGTATTGCCTAAAAAAAAACTTTGATTACCTTCTTCTCCTTAACACAGATACCAAAGTCCGGCCGAATCTTCTTGATGAGCTGGTGCGGATTATGAAGAATGATCCCAAAATAGGAATTGCAGGTGCAAAAAATCTCATGCTGGAAGATCCAGAATACATGTGGGGGCAATATTGCAATGTCACATGGGGCCCGATGCTGGTGAAAATTATCGGCGGGTCTGAGCCTGACCGTAACCTGAATCAACCTCCTAAAGAAGTTGACTCGGTTATTTGTAATGGCTGCATGATAAGCCGTGTCGCGTTGGAAACTGTGGGCGAGTTTGATGAAAATTTCTGGCAATGTAACGAAGACATTGACTGGTCATACCGGGCAAAAACAGCAGGTTTTCTTGTTGTTTATGTCGATACAGCATCAATCCTTCATAAAGGCGGTTCAAGTGCCGCTTTGGGAAGGAAAAAAAGATTCTCATATGGGTATTTTATTGCCCGGAATGCATTTATGTTTGCTAAAAAATATGCGACCCCGTATCAGAAGGTTAAGCTCTTTTGTTTGGTATGGTTTGGAGTTATCGTTCGGTTGTCTTTGTCTATATCTACATCATTAGTGATTTTTTTGAGAAGTTTAAAACTGTCTGTAATGGGGCAACGTTATTTTGTTCGCGGTATATTTGATGGTCTCAGGGGACGGCTCTCCCCAGATTATATGATTATTCAAGCAGGGCCTCCGCCAAGACCTCCGCTGACGATATCTCAGCGGCTAAGAATAAGAGAAACCCTGCCTTATTATGTGAGAATATGGCAGCGGTTTAAACGATGGGTAGGAGCACTATAATGTTAATTAATTTGCCTATTAGTATTTTTTTTATTCTTTTTTATAAAAATATGCATCCTTCTTATAAAATGACATTTGTTCGAAAAATGGCCCTGGGTTTCCGGATGTATCGGAATACAAAGAAAATAAAAACCGGAACCACATATCAGGCCCATTTGCTTATGGCGCTTAAGCTGCTTGAAATACCACCGGACGTTCTCGGCGATGTTGTTGAATGCGGGACTTGGAAGGGCGGTTCTGCAGCTAACCTGTCAATTGTTTGTAAAATTGTCGGCAGGAAATTACGAATTTTTGATTCATTTGAAGGATTGCCCAATGGCCACCCGGAAGACCGAATGGCGCGGCATGCTTCAACTGGTTTATTTTGTGGAGCTATTGATGAGGTAAGATCAAATATTTCCAGATATGGCGAGATCGATGTCTGTGAATTCAATAAGGGATGGTATCAGGACACTCTTCCTGGCATTGAAGGGCCAATTGTTTTATCATTTCTTGATGTTGATTATGAAGCCAGCCTTGATATTTGCATAAGAAGTGTTTGGCCGCATCTCGTTTCAAATGGATACATATTCATAGATGAATACTTAGAATTGAATTATTGCTCATTATTTTTTTCTGAAAAATATTGGGACAAGTATTTTAAGAGAAAACCGCCTGGACTGATTGGAGCTGGTAGCGGATTGCCTTTAGGTTCATATTATATCGGTCCATTTAGAGGTCTTGGAACACTCAGCCCGTTGGAAAGACCTACAGGACCAGCTTATACACGAAAAGATTTTTATTCGTCATGGGAATTTTACCCGGATGAGTCAGAAGTTACACCATAGAAGTATGGAATACGACAATGATCGTAGCAACCCTGAAAAATATTCGAATAGTTCATTTCTGATCTGCATAACAAAGGATAGTTAGATACCGTCACTCTTTTCCGAGTTTCATTCTATGGCGGTCATTTTTTTATGTCCTGTATTGCAACTATTGAGATCGTTTTCTTAAGAACGCGGGGAACGAGTTCTAGGGATTTCACTATTGGATAAATCGGGAAAATCCATTTAAATATAAGACGTTTTTCCCCGCTTACCCCCTTAATGAAAATAAAACTTTCGTTCATCGCGTGATAGCCTCGATCAGAAAAATCCTTTAGCTGCCAGTTAGCTGCCACCCATTTATAGTAGATGCCAGGCTGTTTTTTTTGGGCCAATATAAAAATTTTTTTCTTAGCCCACAACTGCATTTTTTCTAAAAGAATCTGGCCTTCTTCTTTGGTCAGGTGTTCCAGAACATTGAGGGCAATAACCGCGTCAAATGATTTTGGTTTAAAATCCATTTGCCGGATATCTCCTTGAATGTGGTGGTCCAGGGCGCGGTGGCGTTTGCTTTCAGTGATTGCCGAATATGAGCTGTCAACACCAACGGTGGATTTAAAATCACAGCAAGACAATGGGGATATATACCCGCAACCCAGGTCCAGAACGGAATTACAATCTGCCAGTTCTTTTTTAAGGATCGTCGATACTCTGGGGAATATGCGTTCATAAAATGGCGCTATTAATCGTTGGATTGCTCGTAGATTGAGGCTTTTCCTGGAGATTTCTCCCATCAGTGTATGGATAATCTTGTGATCTTTTTTATACTTTTTATACAGACGTCGATGGTATTTCAGCAGATCCCGGAATTCCCAGAGCAGGTAAACTCGTCGTAGACAATAGTGACTGTTAGCTCCTGGTATAACATATGACTTAAGTTTCAGCGGTTTAATCGCAAGACAATAATCCGGGGCATAGCCGTCCCACCCGTCAAAAACAACCTCATCAAATTTTAATTTTTTAAATACAGAACGGGGAATAATTAAAAGACATTCGTCAAGACTTTCAACCGGTTCAGGGTGATCTACCGGCTTATGATTTTTAAATAGTTCTTCAAAAATACTAATGGAGAATTTTATATCTATATTCGCGGAACCGGGAATTTTTATTATTCCAAGAACGCCAGCAATGCCGACATCAGGCAATGCCCTTAAATATACTTCCGCATCTTCAATCCAGCTTGGGATCTCCAGCCACATATCCTGATGAATAAACATGATGTAGTCGCCGGTCGCTTGTGATCCGCCAAAATTTAGAGCGGATGACGCAGATTTGAATCTGCCTTCTCGATTGTCCAGTAAAATAAGTTCATATTTCGCTGTCTGGTTTTTAAGGCTTTTTAGCAAGATGTCGTTTAAAACGGTTTCATTATTATATACGCAGACAACTGATATCATGGCGGGTGAATCGTCTCCTTTTCCTTGAGATTAGGGCTGATTATTCTTTTAGCTTTTGTCAAACTTGATCAGAAGATGCAAGAAAATTGTATAAATTATTTTTGCAGAACACCTGCGAAAAAGATGAAAGATTTGTGGTGTTCTGTTAAATAATCCGCAAATTGAACAGATTGATTTTTACTCCATATGCTCAATTTATACCGTTTTTGGAAGAAAATTTTATTGACAAAGAACTGGCCGACTTTTATGTATAAAAAAACTGTACATAAAAGGATAAAAAGTGCCTGATCTCTTCACCGGTTTAATTACATCCAAAACCCGCATAAAGCTCTTGCTGCGGTTTTTTTTCAATCCCGGCACCAGTGCCTATCTCCGTGAGCTTGCAAGGGAATTTGACGTTTCCGCAAATGCCATCCGGGAAGAACTGAACCAACTGTCTGCATCCCAGCTTTTAATTTCAAAAAAATCCGGACGTCAGATCCATTATGAGGCCAATCAGGAGCATCCGCTTTTCCCGGAACTCCGCTCCATGGTAATGAAAATCATGGGTATCGATCAGGTCATTGACAATCTGGTGATTTGTCTTGGCAAACTTGAACTTGCATATCTTATTGATGATTATGCCGAAGGTAAAGATTCCGGAATCATTGATCTTATTTTGGTGGGGGATATTGATATTCTCCAGTTAAACGATCTGACCAAAAAAACAGAACAATATATTAAGCGGAAAATACGAACGTTGTTATTGACCACAGCCGAATTTAGCGTATTTAGAGAAAAGCTAACTTTGCGTCCCCATTTGCTGCTCTGGAAAGTGCAAGGATAATAGATAGCTTTTATAGAGAAAAAGATAAGGTAACCACATGAATCCTGTAAACTGGATTAAAGCGACATTAAATTTTATCCGGCAGATTTACCTGAGCAAGCACATCTTGTATGAGCTGACCATGCGGGACTTTAAGCAAAAATACGTCACCAATATCATGGGCCTTGCCTGGGCCGTGCTGGATCCCATTGCGATGATGCTGATATTCTGGTTCGTTTTTGGAATTGGCATGCGGGCCGGGGAACAAATGGGTGTGCCTTTTGTCACTTACCTTATCACAGGCCTCAGCGCTTTTATGTTTTTCACACAAACCCTCACCGTAGGTACCGCCTCCATCAAGGCCTATTCATTTCTCCTGAAAAAAGTGGATTTCATGATCAGCATTGTTCCCCTTGTGAAAATTTTTTCAGAAATAATCCTTCATTTGATCGTGCTCTGTATTGCTATGATTATAATTATGGCCAATGGCATTTATCCATCGTTATACTGGCTTCAGGTGATTTATTTTATTTTTGCGGCGAGCATGCTGCTTTTAAGCCTGTCCTGGTTAACCGCATCAATCAGCCTGTTTTTCCCGGACATCACCTACATCATCAATATCATTCTCCGCCTTTTATTTTATATGACCCCCATTTTTTGGTCGGAGACCATGTTTTCTTCCAAGGTCATTTTCATTTTAAAGCTTAATCCTATTTATTATCTTGTTCAGGGGTATCGCCAAAGCCTGTTATATGAACAACCGATATGGATGTGCTGGCGCTATGCTCTTTATTTCTGGAGCATTACATTTTTTTGTTTTATTGTGGGAATTACGGTGTTTCGAAAACTGCGGCCTCATTTTGCCGATGTGGTTTAGGCGATGTATGGGGCCCAGGGTGACGCATTCGGGTGCATATCTATCGGTTGAGGCAACTCCGCTCGTCATTCCGGACAAGGGGGCGTAGTAAGCGAATTTTCGGAATCCAGAGAAAGAATAACTTATGTGAAATGGATAATCACTTATAAACAATATGAACACACTCAATCTGCAACATAAAAAACACACACAAACCGCGCTTGCCAATGCCCCGGCAGTCCTGGAAACCGATACAGCGATCAAAGTTTCCGGTGTATCCAAGGTGTATAACCTGTACCGCAATAAAAAAGACCGCCTCAAAGAGGCTTTGCATCCGAGGCGGAAAAAATATCACAAAGAATTTTTCGCCCTGAAAAACATCGACCTTGAAGTGAAAAAAGGCGAAATCCTAGGCATCGTCGGTAAAAACGGCTCCGGCAAGTCAACTTTTTTGAAAACTATTGCCGGCGTCCTGACCCCCACCACCGGCACGGTGGAAAAATACGGCAAAATAATCCCCCTGCTCGAACTCGGTGCCGGGTTTAACCCGCAATTTACCGGCATGGAAAACATCTATTTCTATTGCTCTCTTCTGGGATACCGGAAAGAAGACATTGATAATATGCTGGATGAAATTCTGGACTTTGCCGAAATCGGGGATTTTATTCATCAGCCGATAAAGACCTATTCCAGCGGTATGAAGGCTAGGCTCGCTTTTGCGGTGTCCGTGAATGTCGTCCCGGATATTCTGATCCTGGATGAAGTGCTGTCTGTGGGGGATGTCCTGTTCCGCCGCAAATGCTTTGCCCGCATGGAACAATTTTTCAAAGGCGGAAAAACCATTCTTTTCGTCAGCCATGACACCAATTCGGTCAATCAACTTTGCACCCGGGCCGTTCTTTTGGACGGCGGGGAAATCCTTCTCGACGCGAATCCCAAAACAGTGACCATGTATTATGAAAAAATGCTGTTTGCAAAATCGGAAAACGCTCAAAAAATCCGTCGGGAAATCCGGGACTTGAATCACGCCCCTCCCGCGGAGAAACAGCGGGTCCTTGAAAAGGCAGAAAA
Organism: Desulfobacteraceae bacterium; assembly: GCA_027858815.1. Taxonomy (GTDB): domain Bacteria; phylum Desulfobacterota; class Desulfobacteria; order Desulfobacterales; family Desulfosalsimonadaceae; genus SURF-3. The sequence goes on along the minus strand of JAQIBZ010000331.1, from coordinate 10,030 downwards.
ACCCGCCACCCCCGCAAATCCGGCCCGAAAAGAGCCGCCAAAGGTTATCCCCATCCCTGCCGCGTCAAAACAAAAAGCCTATTTCATAGAGGAATTAAAACCCAAATCCAGTCTGGAATACCGGAACTATGACGTGGATATTTTTGACATCAAAATCACCACCCCCGAAGGGGAGCAGGTCAATTGCCTGCTTACCGGCGATAAATATATTTATTCCTATAAAGTGAAATTCGGGATTCCGGCCTCAGATGTAGTGGTGGCCATGATGATCAAGGATGAAAAAGGTGCTTGTCTTTATCATACCGCGAATATGCATGGGCATCAGTTTATTCCAAAGGTGCTGGCAAATGATGTGTATGAGGTGAAGTTTGAATTTGAATGTAATTTGCTTCGTGGTATATTTTATACGAATGCGGGAGTTGGTGTTTTCTCATCCAACGGGATTGATCTGCTCAACAGGATCGTCGATGCCCTGGTTTTCAAGGTAATCCCTTCCGACAGCAATCTTAGAAGTAACGGTGTTGTTTTTTTAAACGGTGTATTCACTTTTACAAAGGTATAGCCGCTTGACATGATTATGTCTCTTAAAAAAAAATTCGTGGTCTTTCTGCCCTGGAAAACAGCGAGCCAGACCATTGCCTTGCGTTTAAAAACCTACAATGAAAGCCCGTATCCGCGATTTTTTTATTTTAACCGGTATTTAAACCGGGTGGTGCACCAGCATATTACCTGTGCTGATTTTGAATGTTTACCGGAAAGCCGTCTGAAATATTTCAGGGCGTCTTTCGTTCGGAACCCCTATGATCGCGTTTATTCCGGGTTTATTCAGCTTCAGAAAGATGTTCAGTACCAGCCCAAGGCTGCATTTGTCCAGCCATGGATTAGACGTCTTGTGGCAAAACAATTAAGTGAAAATTTCTCGCAACTGGCACTTGCGGGATTTGAGTTTAACGCCTGGTTTGATCTTGTTTCCGAAGAGCAGGTTTTCGAAATCGGAAGGAACACCAATTTCCCCCTTCATCCTGCACATTACTGGACTCATTATGGAGACAATCAGGTTGTGGATTTTATCGGGCGGGTGGAAACTTTTGAAACGGATTTTCAGGAATTTCTCAACCGTGTTGGGATAGAAGAACCGGTGCCGGCTGTAAATATGAATATAACGGAAACGGTTCCCGATAACTCCAATAAAGGCGCTCCTGATGGCTATAAGTATGTAAACCGAATGAACACGGCATCCGTCGATAAAATAAACCGGCTGTTTGATCGGGACTTTAAATTATTTGGTTATGATAAATTATGTTTATAATGGTAATTTTTAAGTTTAACAAGGAATAACCTATGGACTTTACAGGTGAACGTTATTTGTCAGATATGGATCAACCGGAAATCAGTTACGAGCACTGGCACCGGTATTTATACGCAACCCAGTTCGTGAAAGACAAAGTGGTCCTGGATATCGCCTGCGGCGAAGGATATGGGGCGTTCACCTTGGCAAAGCATGCTAATAAAGTGATTGGTGTGGATATTGCTCAGGAGGCGATTTCTTATGCCGCCAGTAAATATTTTTGTGAAAATCTGGAATTGCGGCTTGGCTCGGCAACAGCCATTCCCGTTGAAGAAAATAACGTCTTTGATGTCATTACTTCCTTTGAAACAATTGAACACATCTCCGAAGAAGATCAGAAGAAATTCTTAAGCGAAGTCAAGCGCCTGCTTAAACCGGATGGACTTTTCATTGTTTCCACCCCGAATAAAGAGATATACACTCTCCCAAATTATCATAGCGAATACCACATTAAGGAATTTTATCTTCAGGAATATAAGGATTTTCTTGGGAAATCTTTTGAGCATGTCACCGTCCTGGGCCAAAGAATTTATCCTGTGTCTTATATCTGGAATCCTTACAAGGAAAGGGGAAATCTCATTGAATATCGGCTTCAGTATACCCGTAATGGATTCGAACCCACTGATGCCCAAAAGAAAATATTATACGCCATTGCTGTCTGCTCCAATTCGCCGATAGACGATCAGCATGTTTCCGTCATGGTGGATATTTCCGAACGAATGATCAGTCAGCGGGAAGAAAAGATCCGGCAGCAGGCCCATTATATCCATCAACTGACGCCCCATTACAATGCCCAGCTTTTTATTGACACGGGGCTTGGATTTAACAAGAACCAGTTCATCACCCTTTCGCTGGAAGGGAATGAAGAAAAAATCGAATTTGATATTTCCGGCTATCGCGGCATCAAAGCCCTCCGGTTTGATCCGCTGAATGATATTGCGGCGCTTCATTTGAACTCTGTGGAATTGATTGATGAAAATAAGTGCGTTATTCCCGTGACCGAATTCCAATCGCCGGAGTGTCATCAAAACGGAAAAGACTTTGTCTTTGAAACATCCGATCCACGAATCATTTTTGATGCACCGGACGGGAATTACCAAAAAATTGTGATTTCCCTGAATTATGTGGCATTGGGCAGAGACGCTTATCCTTTTTTGCTTAAACATAAAAATGAGGCCCTGACTGCCCGGTCAGCCGCGCTCCGATCCCGGGAAACAGCACAGATAAAGCTGTCCGCAGCCCTTAAAACCCGAGAAACGGAACAGGCTAGACTAACGGCGGCGTTGGACTCCAAGGAAGCGGAATTGGCAAAAGTCAAGGCGGCCCTGGGCGTAAAAGAAGCGGAGCTGAAAAATGTGAAATCTGCCATCCACGACCGGGAAGCGAAACTGGCTTATGTGAAAGCGGCTGCGGGAAAACAGGCAGCCGACCAGAACAGGAAAATTCAGCAGGCAAATCAGCAATTGGCTGATATGAAAAATATGCTGAACCGGATTTTATCCAGCAGTTCCTGGAAAGTGACCATGCCGTTGAGATGGGTGCGGCGAAACATCAATCCGGGCCCGGACCTCTCGGGACTTGGGCCCTTGCCTTCAGCGCCCGGCGAAATTGTTACCGCAACCGCCAACCCCCTTGCCAATTCAGGAAAGGCGTTGAAACCCGCCGGCAAGCATACGGCAAGCCTGAATCCAAAAGACGCCCGGATTCTGATGGACCGAATTTTGTCCAGTCCTTCCTGGAAACTGACCGCCCCCCTGAGGCGAATGCGCCGGCATCTCCGCGTTGCACCTTCCCATATGAGTGACGCACTTCGTTTGCCTTCCGCACCCTCTGATATCAGACCGGATTTGTCGCCTATGGAACTTCAAAATATGATCAACCGTCTTTTAGCCAGTTCCTCCTGGAAAGTATCCGCGCCACTTAGGTGGCTGCGACGGAATCTGCGGTTCTCTCCCCCAGTTTCGCTGGGGCGGCTTCCGGCTGCGCCTGTTGCTGTCCGCGTTCCCATTCCCTTGCAACAAAATAAGGCAACAACGGCAAAAACAGTAAAACATCAGCCTGCTATAAAGCCCGTAAGCACTGCGTCGGATGAAAATTTAAAGCAGGCCTGGCTGTGCATGGCGTCCTTTGTGCACAATCCCCTTATTTCCATCGTTATTCCCACTTATAACACGGATCCGGCTTTGTTGAATCAACTGGTGACGTCCATCAAGCAGCAGATTTACACAAACTGGGAGCTTTGTATTTGTGATGACGGATCCACCCGCAAAGAAACCCTGGCATGCCTGCGAAATCTTGACGTGCCCAAAGATCAATTCCGTCTGGTGATCACCCGCAAAAACCGCGGCATTTCAAAGGCCAGTAATACCGCCCTGGACGAAACCAGGGGTGAATTTGTCGCGTTTGTGGATCACGATGATCTGCTGACGTCGGATGCCCTCTTTGAGGTGGCGCGAGTCATCAATGAATTTCCGGATACGGACGTGGTTTATACGGACCAGGATAAGGTGGATATGGCGGGAAAATTTTCCACTCCTTTTTACAAACCGGATTTTTCGCCGGAATATCTCCGGGGGGTGATGTATGTGGGCCATCTTCTGGTGGTCAGACGGGACCTGGCCCTGGAATTGAATGGATTTGATCCTGCCTTTGACACCATCCAGGATTATGAATTCATGCTCCGTGTTTCCGAACGCACCCAGCGCATCCGTCATGTAGCAAAAATTCTTTACCATTGGCGCAAGGTCCCGGGCAGCTATGCGGATTCTCTTTCCGCCAAGCTCGATAATGATAAATTATCCACGCTCCAGGAAAAGGCCGTCAACGCGCACCTTGAAAGATTGAATATCCGGGCAGAGGCCAAACGCCATCCCACCATTCCCCATCGGATAATGATTCTTCCCTCCGCTGATGCGGAAGAGCCGCTGGTCAGCGTCATCATCCCCACCCTTGGGCCGGATCATCTGGACGCTTGTCTGGAAAGCCTTTTTTCCAAATCCACATATAAAAATCTGGATGTGATTCTGGTGGATAATAATCCGGAAGCAGGCCTTGTGGAAAAACGGCTGGAAAAATTTCCAGACGTTCGCGTTATCCCGTGTCCAGAACCCTTCAATTTCGCCCGGCTAAACAATCTTGGGGCCCGGGAAGCCCGGGGGGAATATCTGCTGTTGCTTAATGACGACACGGAACTGGTGGAACCCGGCAGTCTTTCCGCCATGGCCATGTATCTGAGCCAGCCGGATGTGGGGGCCGTGGGGCCGCTTCTTTTATATCCTGATCTCACGGTGCAGCATGCCGGTGTCGTGCTGGGCTTTCGGGGCACCGCCGATCATGTCATGCGGGGTTTTCCCAAAGATAGCGACGGATATGCCGGCTCGCTCTCCTGCGCCCGGGAAGTGTCGGCGGTCACAGCCGCCTGCCTGATGGTCCGGAAGACGGATTATTTCGCAGCCGGGGAGATGAAGGAATCCTATACGGTCGTTTATCAGGATGTAGACTTCTGCCTTCGACTGCGGGAGCTCGGCCGGCGCAATATTTATACGCCCCGGGCGGTTTTCCTGCACCATGAATCCAAATCCAGGGGAAAGGATTACCCCATGATCGACCGCGCCCTGCTAATAGACTGCTTTGGCCGCTGCATCAGACACGGTGACCCTTATTACAATTCCAATTTTAATCTTGCACGTTGTGATTATGCTTGCCGATAGAGACCCTACAACCCGTCATTCCGGGCGAGGGATTAAAACGATTGAGAAAAAGAATTCCATCATTCCGTCATTCCGGGCAAGGGAGCAAAGCGAGCGCGACCCGGAATCCAGAAAAAGGAGATGACTTGAGCAAAGCAGATACCCAGAAAGGAATATTTTTTTATGAGAATCATTTTCGCAATTTACCATAGTTTTGACAGCCAGAGCGCCATCCATGTGTTTCATCTGGCCAATGAATTGTGCCGGCGGGGTTTTGAGTGCTTTGTTTGTGTTCCTTCCAACACGGCGTCCGTCAGCCACATCGGCTGCCCGGCGTTTGTTCCCCTTACATTTGACGAGGCTTTGTCCCCGGGATCGCCCCTGATGCAATCGCATTCGCAGAAAACCCTGATCCATGCCTGGACCCCCCGGGAGAATGTGCGGATATTTACCCTGCGTCTTGCAAAGCTGCTGCGCTGCCCCTATGTGGTGCATCTGGAAGACAACGAGGAAACCATTGCCGCGCGGCAACTCGGCCTTTCCAATGCGGAATTGCTGGCCCTGTCGCCCGAGCATTTGCAGCACATGATCGGCCCTGGCCTGTCTCATCCCATTCATTCCCGGGAATTTCTGGAAGATGCAGCAGGCATGACCGCCCTTATTGACCGCCTGCTGGAGTTCAAGCCTGAAAATATTCCTGGCGTGGTGTTCTGGCCCGCGTGTGAAGACGCCTGTTTTGGACCTGCTCCTGGCAAACAACCGGTTTCCTGTCTGCGGCGCGCCCTGGAGCTGGAAGATGATGTTCGTCTGGTGGTGTATCCGGGCAATGTGCATAAAGTCAATTTTGATGAAATTTTCAGCCTGTATCTTGGCATCGCTCTGGTCAATCGCCGGGGGTTTCCCACCCGCCTGGTGCGTATCGGTACGGATTTTGTTTCCATTGCAGGAGATCATTTCGGCGAATTGATGGATAATGTCATCGAACTGGGATACCGTCCGGCCACTGAAATCCCGGCGTATCTGGCCCAGGCTGACGCCCTGGTTCAGCCGGGCGGACCGGATGAATACAATGATTACCGGTTTCCGTCCAAGCTCACCGTGTTTTTTGCCGCCGGAAAGCCGATGCTGCTGCCGGAAACCAATATCGGCCGGTATGTGACCCATGAAAAAGAAGCCCTGGTGATGAAACGGGGTGATGCCCTGGAGATTGCGGATCACCTGGTGGATATTTTTCAGCACCCGGAAAAGGCCGCGTCCCTCGGCACAAACGCCCGTGAATTCGCTGAAAAGAATTTTCGGTGGTCCCGCGCCGCATCCACTGTCGCTGATTTTTACGCCGGTATCCTGCCGGGACGGTTTGCGGCACGGGCTGGAACAAGCCCATCCCTGGAATTCTGCGATGATGCATTTATAAAAAATACGATGGCCCGGTATGCCCACGCGGATAAGATACCGGCATCCCTGTCATACGCCACGGTGGAAGATTATTGTGACAGCTGGGATCATCTGAACGCATTCGCCAGACACGGCGATCTGAAAAATGTCCAGCGGCCCTGGGCGTTGAAGTCCATCCTGGCGGCGGTACCGCCCGGCGGGCGGATTCTGGAGATTGGGGCGGGGCAGCCTCTTGTTGCTGCCGCGCTGGCGCGCATGGGCTATGATGTTACCATTGTGGACCCCTATGACGGCACCGGAAACGGGCCGACCCAGTTTGAACAATACAGGGCGGAGTTTCCGGAAGTCCGGATTATACGGGAATTTTTTCAGCCGGAAATGCCGGCGTTGGCAGATGAGAAAGGCACTTATGACGCTATTTATTCCATATCCGTGCTGGAGCATGTGCCCCTGGAAAATCTGAAATCAGTGTTTGCGGCGATGGGTTATTATTTGAAGCCGGATGGCTATTCCCTTCACGCCGTTGACTACATCCAGAAGGGAAATGGCGACAAATGGTGCAGGGACATGCTGCTGGAACTGTGTCGCCTGTCAGACATTGCCGAAGATGAAATGTTCGGCCTGCTTAAAAAGATGGGGGAAGACACGGAAACCTATTATCTGTCCGCAGAAGGGCATAACTCCTGGCGGGGTGGCACACCATACGGCAAGTTCCCCATGCGGGTATGCGTCAGTCTTCAGTTGTGCACGAAAATGAATAAAATTATGCATCACTATATCGGGGGAATAGAGTCAATCAGCCGAGAGCATATTAAAGGATATTGTTATGATTTGGGTGCGCCAAGCGATCCTGTTCGTCTTCATCTTCTATGTGATTCAATTGAAATAGGACAAATTCAAGCTAATTTGGAAAGTAATAATTTATTAAGATTGGGAATTGGTAATGGCAAATGTGGATTCCATTATCGGTTCAAAACAGAATTAACGCCTATTGATTTATCTAAAATAAAAATTATTCCTGAAAATGGTACTGAATCACTTGATTTCATTCATTCTATTACAAATAAAGAAGAAAGAAAGCGGCTGGTATATTCTCCGATAGATCCTGATATACTGAAATTGGCAAGCCAATGCAAAAATCTTTTGATTGTAAATCATATTCCAAAAACTGCAGGGACAAGTTTACGCTTTGCTTTCGAAAATTTATTCCCAATAAAACAAAGACTATATCACTATTTTAACATTGATGTATGTAGTTCTGAAATATGGAATTGGAAATTTGCTAAAGAACCCACGATGTCCTTTGAAGATGTCGTCAAATTTATCATCAAAGATGAAATCGAATTAATAATCGGACATTTCGGCCCCCCTGAAATGAATGGATTTGCCGAATTTTTTAAAATTTTTTCTACGGCGTTCTCTATAGCTTTTATCAGAAATCCTCGCGATGCTATGTGTTCTCTTTATTCGCATGCTCGAAATTATTTTGGATTCACTAAATCATTCGCCGCGTATATTGAGCAGCCATTTATAAGAAATTTTCAAAGCAAGGCATTTTGTGGTGTTCCCATAGATGAAATGAGCTTTGTGGGAATCGCAGATCATTATGAAAAATCCATGGAAGCCTTAAGTGGAATTTTAGGCGCTGATCTTTCTGTCATTAAAAAAAATGTTAATCCTAAGAAAGCGCAAGCTGCCTATGATTATAGCCAATTTGCTGATGAAAGTGTCTGGAAAAGGTTTGATGAACTTTATCAGAATGATATTGACCTTTATATTAAAGCGAAAAATCGTCTTTTTTCATAAAGAAATGAAAGGGGTAATTCTATCTAGGCGGGACCGAAACCTTTTTGTTTTCCATCATCCAACTGGTTGTAAGCAAGCATCTTTTGCCGATGGGCTGAATTGGTTTATTTTTAATGGCCGGGATTTTTTCCCGGCCAGCGATTCGAAATATATTGGCGTACGGCGGGTCCTGGGTTATCTGACTCAATTTTATTTGGGTTTATTTGAGGTTCTCTTTCTATATAAGTCATTTTCAATAGGTATTTTCAACCTAACATCATTTTTGCCTTCGACAATTTGACCGTATACAAAATTAGGATGAGAAAATCATGATTTTTGCTTCATCAGTATTTTTGTTTTTGTTTTTACCGCTTACGTTAACCGGGTATTTTATGATCAGGCCTGCTCTGCGTAATTTTTTTTTACTGCTGATGAGCTTGATTGTTTATGCGTGGGGCGAACCAATATATGTTTTTCTTATGATCGGCTCGATTCTGTTAAATTATACGACTGGGGTTCTCCTGCATTTCCAACATCAAAAGCTCACCAAACAACTGATTCTTATTATATGTATTATTGGAAATTTGGGATTATTGTTCTATTTTAAATATTCGGTGCTGTCCCCATTTCATTGACACAGTGCTGGATATGCCAGCAGTTCGGAAAACGTCCACTGATGATCGGACACACTTGCCGCCATGGCCGGGGTCTTGGGTCGGAAGATTCGATCCGCTCCGCGACTGAGCGTTTCGTGAGGCCGGATCAAATTGTAGCAGGCCACACAGATAGAAAATTTGGCATTCAGCCATCGCATCGAGCGAGCAACTGTCGGTGCCTTGCGCGATAGATGGGCGTCCCACAGCCGCCAGTCCAGATTGGAACGTTCGACATATGCGGTATTGATTATATGACTTGGTGACTGCTCCAAACGTGCGAGAATGTTCTGTTCACTCCCATGAACCACTTTTCGTTCGACCTTGACCACCTGTGCTCCTTGGCGCGTTTTATGAACCGTTGCGTAGTCCAGATCAGTATCAATGACCTGCTCCGGTTTTCGGGGACGCCCGGGTTTACCGGTCGGTTCTGGCGGTACCAATTTGTGAAACAGCTCACCCAGAACCGTGCCGTAATGAGGCAGTTCATCTGATACAAACAGCGGCTTACCTTGAGTTCGGTCTGTTACATCTTTTAACATCCGCCGGGCATCGTCCAATCCGCGCCCCCCAATCCAGAACGTAATCAGCAAACGAGTGGGGGCATCTATAGCCGTCCAGATCCATGTCTGTCCATATTGATGCTCGAGGTCTTCGGCACTGCCAGAACGTTTCTTTTTTTTATAAAGGTCCATAATTCGTCAAGTTGCACCTCGGTCAGTTTCAATGAAATCAGCAGGCCGGAGAGCACATGGGCGCAATGCTCACCCGCTCGCAAAATCACCCGGTTGACCGTGTCCTTGTCAAGACCCAGTAGACGTGCGGTGGCTCGAACACCAACGCCTTCAGCCGCGTGGTGGATTATTTGTTGTATCGTTTCAGCCGACAAATGCAAACCAAACAGTGCGCTGGCCTGGGTGGCCGCGAAGCGCTGGCCACATGTGCGGCAGTAAAGTAACTCACGGTTTTTATCCTTTCCATACTTGCAACGAACTGCAAGATTACCCTGATTGCGTAGACCATAATCCTTGCATTGCGCATTGGGACAGAAACATTGCTCAAGTTCTCTCATAGATTGCCTCCAGTTTGAAAATTAAATCGACTGTGGCAATCATAATTCAAGTCGGTAGCATTTGTCAACTATATGGGGACATCACCAA
>JAQIBZ010000237.1 GCA_027858815.1 Desulfobacteraceae bacterium | reverse complement strand
CGACGAACCTTGATGGCCTATATTTTAACGGGTACATGGACGAGTTCCGGATCACCAAAGGCCAGGCTCTGTGGACGGCTGATTTTACACCGCCGAATAATCCGGATTCTCCGCCGGCAACAGATACAGACAGTGACGGAATATCTGATGATAACGAAACCACCATTTATGGAACCGATCCCGGACTGACCGACACGGACAGTGACGGCATCGATGACGGAGATGAACTCAACTTTTGGGGTGATCCGGGCTATCTGACGGACCATGACGGGGATATTGCAACCTATCCCAACAATCTGCTGGACCCGGATTCAGACAATGACGGGTTGCTTGACGGAGAAGAAGTCAATACATACGGTACCAGTCCCGCCCTGACCGATACGGACAGTGACGGTATTGATGACAATGATGAAATCGATACCTACCTCACAGATCCGAATGTGGTCGATACGGACGCAGACGGTCTTGATGACGGCACTGAACTGGATTACTGGAATGCCTCTGCATACAACTGGTACGATGATGATGACGCAGACGGCCTGGAGAACATTGTTGATCCTGATTCCGACAATGATGGGTTTAATGACGGGGCTGAGCTGATTGCTAACACGAACCCGGCTGATCCGCTTAACTTTCCGGCGGTAGCTCCGGAAGGAATCTACATACAATCAAACACCACGAACGGCAGCACGGTATTTACTGATGAATCCGGTGTCGGGCATGTGGTAACCGTCAACGGCAATGTACATCATGAAGCCTTTGGCCTGGACACAGCGATTGCCTATGACGGAACCGGCGATTATCTGAGCTTGGCGGACCATGATGACTGGGATTTTGGCGCAGGTGAATTTACCATTGATCTGTGGGTGAATTATACAGCGGTTCCGTCAGATGACAGCAATGGGATCTTTGGGACAGGTACATGGCCGATAGTGAGTAGCCACCGCTATGCTATGAAGATATCCAATGGCACTTTCCAGTGGTACAATCCTTTTACAGATTGGGCAGACACAGGCGTCGTCCCTGTGGCGGATACATGGTATCATCTGGCGGTTGTTCGATCCAGTGATACGTTGTCAATTTATGTCAACGGGTCAGAAACAATTACAGCCGACTGTACCGGCCTGTTAATTAATTCTTCGGACACTGGCGTTGCTATTGGCAGGGTAACGACGAACCTTGATTCCCATTATTTCAACGGGTACATGGACGAGTTCCGGATCACCAAGGGGCAGGCCCTGTGGACGGCTGATTTTACTCCGCCCAATAGTCCGGCACCATAAATACACACATCCTGAACATTCAGCTTTAAACTGCTACCCCCTCCGGCTCATTACCGGAGGGGGGTTTTAGCGAATCTCCCCATCAGATTGGCCTTAAAATTAGCTTATCCTATTGTGCCAACCGAACCAAAGCAATTATTAGAATAGTCCGCAATCTATTTAGCCCATTTATCTATCATCGTTTCAATTTGTTCCGCACTGTAAAAATGGGTAACAAATTTATTGGAATAAATTTTTTCGCATGCTTCTCTATCCAGCTTAACATTCTCTTTAACATATTTGTATACTTTTTCATCTTTTGTCCATGATCTTAGATTGGACTGGAAAAGTGATATATTTTCACTTACATTGATGAATCGAGAAATAACATCTTCACCAATTGAGGACAAGTCCTCTAATCTTATTATAAGTGCGTCAGCAGTTTCACCCTCGAATATTGTCCAGCCGTTATTCACATTGAAGGGTTTCGCAAAAACATCAATTCCGAAAACGGTTTTAAGTTCTTTATCAAACCAATTAAATATATAATCAAATGAATTTGTTGAGGTCAATTTCGCATTTAGATAATTAGTTATTCTTATAGGATCAAACATACCTGTAGAATTTTGAAGTAACTGATCTTGAAACATAGGATTCTGAAAAGTACCTGATATTTTGAGTGCAATCGGATCCCTTACCAAAGATATTATTTTAAACTTATGATTAAACTTCTTTTTTTTTAAGCGATCCTTAAGCGCAATACCCAAATCAAGGTGATAAGGAACTGGTCGGATTCCAGAATTCAAGTGTACTTTTTTCTGATTAATCACATCGTCTGAAAGTGAATGCACAAATATGATGGAATTCGGCAGAACAGAACTTTTAAGACTTCTATAGATACTGGTTGATCCTACTTTTCCCATCTGATAAACAATTATCGGGGGATATTTTGCATTTGATGTTGCACGAATGGCGTCAAGTTCGGCATAAAGCTTTTGGCCGACCAACCGCAACAATCTTTTGGCTGAGTTTTTATTAATCATGATTAATCAGAACTTGCCGAGGACGGTTATAGACGAACAGAACAATGGGCGCATAACCTCTCACCTTGGAATGAAATTTTATATTATTTACATCCATATAAACACAAGCGCATAAATATTTATAATATTTCTTGGTAAGTTTTAAAATTAAGCTTTTTTTTAAATTCTGTATTTTCCAGAAACGATAAGCATAATGTCTTTTCGGTTTCCGACCTTTCGGGTCAATATAATGCAAAAACATATTTCTTTTAAACCACTTTTTTAAAACCATAAGCAAGCTTCGCCCGCCGCATTTTGGTACATGAATAGAAATTAATGGCTTATTTGGATCATAGTCTCTCATATTGTTTTGATCTCCCAATTCAGGCAATTCGAATCGTATTTATGGTTTTAAACAAAAAAGAGCCAATTTTCTTAATGCCTCATACGCCCTCGGATATTTTTTTAGATATCCAAATAGGGCTAATCGAATCATCATTCTGGTCAAGTTAAAGAATACAAAAGGTTTTATTTCCGTTGGAATGAAGACACAATTCGCCCTGAAAATTTTGGCCAAGCGCGAAAGATGCAACATATAATGCACTGAAGAGAGCCCCTTGCCATGCCGACGATACGCAGTGCCATCTTCTC
>JAQIBZ010000197.1 GCA_027858815.1 Desulfobacteraceae bacterium | reverse complement strand
AATACTGTCATTTTGGTCAGCTTTTTAATGTCGATCCCTGCTTTACGGCGGACTCACTCTCCCAAATTAAAACTTAAAAGCAAGTTGCCAGTCCCCGAGTTTTACCATTTGAAGGTAATTCTCCATGGACGATAAGCCCGGCAAACCCGGATTGCCGCATGACCTCATAACTCATGATCGCCACGGTATTGGCTATGTTTAAGGATCTGGCATTGGCCGTCATGGGGATTCTGACACAAGTCTCCTGGTTTTCCAGGAGCAACTCTTGGGGAAGTCCCTCAGACTCCTTGCCGAAAATCAGATAAACCATTGTTTCATAGGCGAACGTATCACATCGGTGGGAGGCTTTTCTTGAAAGAAAAATTTTTTGTCCACGGGGATTTTTTTCAAAAAAATCTGTGTAATCTTTATAATATGCCACATCCAGTTCTTTCCAATAATCCATGCCAGCACGCTTTAAATATTTATCTTCAATGGAGAATCCCAAGGGTTCCACCAAATGCAACATAGCGCCCATCGTCATGCAGATCCTGCCGATATTTCCCGTATTCTGGGGTATTTCCGGTTCCAACAACACAATATTCAAGTTCTTCATTCATCCACCTTAATTTTAAAAAAAAATGAAATATAGCAGATCTGGCAAAAAAAGGCTTTGGATTCTTACGGGAACCCGCAATTGTCTCGGTAATCGATACTGATTGCACCATCCCCGGAAAAAGTTCAATCCAAAAAATGGTACCAATCCAAAAAATGGTACCGGGTCTTGAATTGTGAATTAAATGTGAGTAAATTAATATAGTGCTCACCATCAAAATCCAGCTCTCCAGTGCATATAGCAATAGCAAGACACCCCTTCAGACAAAAATAAGGCCGATACAATATATAGTGTTTTAACTCATCCCAATTTTCTGCTGCACTTCAAAATCAGGCAAAAATTCAGTCCTTTTTTGGAATCGTCTTCTGATTTTTGATATATCTGAATATTTAAACTCGGTTCTATACTTGGGTCTTTTTATAGTTTCTTATAGCCCCTTGCCGGAAGGGGCTATTTTCATTAAAGCCCTTATCGTTTATGCCCTGTCTTATTGTTTATTACTGTGATATGAATAATATTTAATTACATCACATGCTGAAAAAGCATGCTGATGAAAGCATGTGATGTAATGCCTTTGTGAAAATCATGAATCGGAGAAAAGAAGTGAAATCTTCACAGCAGCATTCTGATCGGGAATTGAAAAGGCTTCGTCTGTTCGGCGTTGTTTTTATAATTATCGGGATTTGTTTTACAATGCACGGCGGGATAAATCTTATCGGAATCTACAACGAGGAAAGTCATATGTTCGCGCTTGAAGATAAATTTACACCGGAAAAAGGCAGGATGTGGTCGGAGTTTCTGGCGGGCATGTCTGTTTGTTTGATGGGAATTCTGATGAATATAAAAGCGGGAATCGATTTGAAAAAAGAAAAAAAATCAGAATAATCCGGAAATGGATTACTTACGAACCATTTTTGATCCCTTTGATTTCAATGGCGGCGGGGTTAAAAACAATGGTTAAAAAAATAATTAGTTTGAAGGTTCATCCAGGATTTTTTCCGCTTCTTCTATGGAGGTGACGTTTTCTGCATGATATCCCACGTCCATGGATGCATTGTCGAACTGGAAGTGTCCCAGCAGCCCTGTTTCACGGCGAACCCGGACCACTTTGGACATGCCGGACTGGACCATGGATTCCTGAGTCTCTTTCGCATAGTTTTCAAACTGGTCATCCTGTACTTCATATTTTCTCAGGTCAGTAATGCAGGTAAATCCTTTTTTAAGCTTCTGGCATTCTGCTTTTACCGCCTGGGCAAGTGCTTGCATTGCCGATTCGCCTTCCAGTTGGCCAATCGTGATGTAGATTCTATTTTTTTCTATATCTGTTTTCACGTCATACATAACAAGACTCCTGTCGGTAATCTTTTGCCGGATTAAGCTATTTTAGATAGATTATGCGTAAATATCTGCTTTTTTGAATAATATATTGCAGAAAAAGGCTGATATGTCAATACTGTTGATGATTTAGTAAATTATGATTTCAGCTTTTTTATTTTCTCCATGACCATGTCGTATTTATCTTCAAGAGCCAGAAGATCCATCATCACCGGCGGTTTGGTCGAGTGCGCAGGAAGTCTTTTTTTGGTCTCCCGGATTTCTTTATCCAGTTCCTGAAGTCTTTTTTCGAGTGTTGCCAGTGTATCCATAAAAGATTTCCTCCGGTTTGTAGTTGTTGGTGGTTATTCAGTTTCGTCATGTGAGATATGCGCCAGAAGAAGAGATCGCCAGTCTGCCTGGGCGTTTAGGCGGCAAAGGTTTCCGAAGTGGCCGCCGAATGTCCGGTCAATGAAGATAATGTCTTTTGGAAACACCATGGACATGGACTCACTAATGTGTTTGTTGCCGAGTTCATACAATCTTGCATATATCTTTTTATCATCTCCAAAGGTGTACTGTGTATCCGGTTCGAAGAAATCCTGGAACACGTCTGCAAAATCAGCTGCCATCTGCCAGGGTATGAGATCGCCGTTGGCCTTATGCACTCCCATGGATTTAAGAACGATGGGGATTTCCGGATACTCATGATTTAAAAATACACTGATCAGGTGGATATAACCATGGCATAGTTTTTCAGGAACTTTCTTCATACATCCGAAATCATAGACAATCAAGCGGCCGTCTTCTAAAAATGCAAAGTTTGCAATGTTGGGATCGGCATGCAGAAAGCGGAATTGAAAAAGACCTTTTAAGATCAGGTTGACCATGGATTCGGCCCAGGTGTTTTTTAAAGACTGAGGATATCTGTTTTCAGAAACTTTATCCGGTGAAATGCCTAAAACCAGTTCCATTCCCAGAATATGCCGGGTCGTTACTTCTTCAATCACTTTGGGAACAATGATCCGTTTGTCGTCTGCAAAAAGGTCTGCCATGCGTTTCATGCTGACAGCTTCTTTTTCATAATCCAGCTCTTCCATCAACCGGTCTTTCAACTCCTGCCAGACCGGTTCCATATCCATTCTGGAGAACATGGAAAATAAGAGTTTCAAAAGGCCTTTGAGGTTTTTTAAGTCCGCCCGAATCACATCATCGATGCCGGGGTATTGAATTTTAAGCGCAATTTCCACGCCATTGACAAGCACGGCACGATGGACCTGACCGATGGAAGCGGCAGCAAGGGGGGTCTCGTCAATGTGTTTAATGTAGGCATAACCCTGGCCAAGCTCTTGTTTAACCATTTTGTGGAGTTCCTCAAACGGGACAGCCGGCGCATTTTGCTGAAGGGTTTTTAATACCCGGACGACTTCTTCGGGAAGCAATTGTTCATGCAGGCTGATCATCTGGCCGATTTTCATAGGGACCCCTTTGAGCTGGCCCAGTAGTTCCTTCACCCGCACCGCGTTTTTCATCAAAATGATTGCCCGGTGCTCATCCCGGCTTTCCGTGTCCCGGAACAGGTTGGCCATTGTGTTGCCGGCCATGGAAATTCCTACCCGTCCGGCCAGGCCGCCCAATCGGAACATGCGTGATGCAGCAGAATGAATTAATTCTTTTCCGGCCATAGGGTTGCCTTTATTAATAAATGATCAAACGATTGTTATGAGGTGAAGTCTTCTTTTTTGTTTATCCGGTTTGAATTATCAAAATTATCTTATCAGCAAATGTAATCATATAAAAGAGCCATCTCGCTACTTCTATATAACTCATTTATAACCGTTTGAAATGATGGGGAATCTGCAATTTATAGAAAAAGGCCGGGGTCGCCCAGGCCGATCAGGTGCGTTAATGATTGAATTTATGGATAAATCAAGTCCTATTGAATAGGAGACAATATGGAATCCGTTCTCGCCAAATGCTCGGTTAGTATTTCAGAGTTAAAAAAGAATCCGTCCGCATTGATTGAAATGGCCGAAGGAGAACCCGTCGCAATCCTTAATCATAACAAGCCCACCGCATATTTGATTCCAGCTGAGACATACAAAGCCATGATCGGAAAAATGGAAGATTTTCAACTGGGATTACTGGATAAAAAGCGTCGGAATAAAAAAATGTCAGCACTGGAAATAAGTCT
>JAQIBZ010000172.1 GCA_027858815.1 Desulfobacteraceae bacterium | reverse complement strand
GTTCCCCGAATAATGACACTTGAAGAATGCGAGACGTTGATCAGAAAATTGATGAAGAAATGATGAGCCGGGAAACGACCAATAACCTATCAGATGGGAATAATCAGCTTAAGATTTCCAGTAATCGTTCACAGGGCACCGCACCTGCTTTGTTCCCGGGCACTTGAAGTACGACGAGTACGTCTTCGTGCCCGGCGCCTCGCATTTACGGCACCCTGTAAATGCTTACAGGCCAGTGGTTTATGAAAAATTGATAATTTCGACCCTGTGAACGGGTACGATTTTCCCTTGAAAAGTCCGGTTGGCGCAAAAAAGCCAATCGGGCATCAACCCAGTATCTTGTGGTTGATTAATTTTTTCTGATGTGCCGATTGAGATCGGCATCAAGGAATATACAATGTACCTTATAAGGGTCTAATTGGAGAGATTTAATGGGTCGGTCTGGCGGCTGATTGTAATTTCCTGCCGATCCGGGCCGACAATTGCTGTGTCGAGATACATGGGCTGGAAATCTTTTGATTGGTCGCGGTCCGGAATCACGGCATCAAGTCCGCAAATTTCAGATGAGAAAGCAAACATACCGGGTCGGCCGCCGACAACTCCCGGCCGTAATTTTTTTCGGTCCTGAGCCATAAACAGGGAATGATCAGGCAGGCAGCCAATGACACAATTGGGCCCGTCTATGATTAATCGTCTGCATGTGTGCTTGAGGTGCTTTAAAAAAGTGCTGTTCGCATGTTTTTCAATATCCTGTTCCTGAAGAGGAGTGATAATATGCTTGTAGGCATCAATTCCGAATCCGAGTTTTGAGATAACATAATGCAAAATATGGGTAAAAACAACGGAGTCTGACTGGAATCCGGTGTAACCCGGAAAGCCTCGGGTTGACAGAAATTCTTTGATAGGTGTAAACGCAGTGTTTTCGCCATTGGTCATTGTTGAATAACCCTGCACAAAAAAAGGATGGCAGGCATATAAATTAATGTCGTAATTGGTGTTTTGTCTTCCCTGGGCCATGATAACACGGGCCTGAAGATCATTGCGGTCAAGTTGAAGGTAGCGTCCGACTGACAAAGGATCTCCAATCTCCTTGATCATTATTACATCCGGCCAGAATGAAAAGACGATCATGTCTTTTTTCTCTTCTCCCATTTCCCGGAGTTTAAGACGGATCATCATCAGTTGCGTTTTTTTATCATCCCAGCTCATTTCTTCCCATTCTTCCGGGTATTCATAAGCGCGAACCAGATATACATCTCTTTTCGGAATGCCGTTCGGAGTGGTTTTTGGTACTTTAACAGACAGCTTGTATTTTGTCATAAAGCCGATGTTCATCATGAATATATCAAGGCGTTTAAGGCCATCTTCGGTAAATATTCCGGATAAAATCGGTGCATCCTTGATTTCTTCAAACGGCCCGCCAAGATCGCGCAAAAAAAGACCAACGCCTGAGCCGTCATGGCCTTCCCGCATAATATCAAGTGCTTTAAGTGCTGTCATAGGCGACAGAGGTGTTTCACTGGTTACTGCAAATAAACGGCACATATGTTCTCCCTGTGTTTTCAAATCAAAAATGCAGGACGCATTTAAATTTTATATTAAATTTTTATCAGAGTTTAATAACATAAATAATTAAGATAAGCTAAATTAAATTTATAAAAATTAAGTACCCATTCACGGGGTCGAAATTATCAAATTTTCGTAAGCCATTGGCTTGTAAGCGTTTATAGGGTGCCGCAGATGCGAGGCGCCGGGCACGAAGACGTACTCGTCGTACTTCAAGTGCCCGGGAACAAAGCTGATGCGGTGCCCTGTGAACGCTTACAAATTAATTATAAGATTGTCAATTGGTTCTATGAATAAACGATTATATTTAATCGGATACATCATTGAATCAGTAATTTAATTAAGATTTTATGAAATCATTGTTTAACTCTATTTATTAAGTTGAAATAAATATAGTTAATTATTTTTAAGTGTTACTGAGGCCTTGACCATCGTTTCGGCCAAAGCAGATTTGTCATTCCCGAATGTTTCTATCGGGGAAGCATGCCGGAATGACATTGTGCTGGCCGAAACGATGACTAAAGCCGTTACTGACAAGAGCGTGGGTGGTCTGGCTGGTGTTGGTTTGAAGTATGTGTACGGTTTACGAATTTCTGGCAAGAAAAGTGAGGTTCTCTTTCCAGAAGATTTTTGCCTGATCGCTTATACCCACAAGGTGAAATGCATGGCCCTGGTTTGGAAAATAACTGACAGTGTTTTGGATGTTTTTCCGATAAGGGATATCTCGGATTATCTGACAGCGCCTTTTAGCGCTGCGTTGACGGGAAGAATATGATTTTGCACGGGCAAAAGCACGAAAGCCCTGATCAAATATGTATCTTCGGATTGTTTTATAATTTGATTTTGAATTTGTCATTATTGATGCTCTCGAAAAAAATATCCAGATGGCTAAGTTAAAAGTTCCACCAATATCATGAAATATGGCAAGGCGTAGCAATTTTTCAGACAAGAAATCATACATGTAGTATCTTGAGTGGCTGAAAAATTGTTACAACGCTGTAGATGGGGCTTTTTACGACGCCATCATTATTCGCCATGGGTTTCCAAATATCGTTTGTATTCCTCTCTGACCAGTTTACGGTATATATGATAAAAAAAAAGACTGATTACTTCGGTGGATTGGCTCCCTTTTTCACGGAGTTCCTCCGGAGACATTTTATTCCACCCGGCTTCCATATAGCGTTCCAGATTTTTGGCGACTAATGTTCTGAGGACTGCTGTAAAATTTTTCAGTTCATTTGGGTTAAATCCGTCTCTGGGGCCGATGCCGATGCGGTCCATATCCGCAATCAATTTGCCGATAATTACATCATCCTGAGAATAAAACGACTCGTTATCGCGTTTTTCAGATGTGATCACATGCCACTCTTCCATTTTATCCAGCCATTTTTCCGACAAGCCGGTTGCCTCTAAAAACAATTTTTTTCCATTTATTTCACTTGAAAGCAACTGGTCAAGGGGACGAAAATACTCGCTTAAAAATTGAAAGGATGATTTTTCCGACCGATTCCGGTTCCGGTGTTTTTTGATCAGTTTTTTAATGACCGGAATAGGGAGAAAATAATTGTCCCGTAAGGCTTTAATGGTACGGATTTGATCCACATGACTTTCATTGTAATCTGCTGTATTTCTGCCTGTTTTGCGGGATTTGTGCAAAACGCCTTCCCGGATATAGTAGTGGATGGTTTCTTTTGAAACGCCTGTGATTTTGACCAGTTCACTGATTTTCATGCAAGTCCTCGGTCCAAATAGCTTGTAAGAATGTTTTGAAAATTCATTCTGCAGGGGCCGGTTATTTTAATTTCAACGTATAAAATTTTTCATTACAGTTCATTGTTATATTTTTTATTGACAATTATCAAGTATATTATTAGCACTATAATTAAATAGTGTGTAATTCACTACACGCTTTTGCCTTGATTGATTATGCAACAGTAAAGATGTCTTTTTATTTTTTGAATTACATAAAATCATAAAAAATAATTATGCAAAATTTTAAAGGGGGAATGATGAACGTTGATGATATTAAAACTGTAGCAGTAATCGGCGCTGGTGATATGGGGCATGGAATCGCGGAAGTGGCTCTAATCGCCGGATATAAGGTTTATCTGAGAGATATCAAGCAACAATTTGTTGATAAAGGTGTAGAAAAGATTTTTGCCAGCCTTGAAAAACTGGTGAGTAAAAATAAAGTGTCTGAAGATCAGTTTAATGCGATCAAAAACGACTTGTTAATTCCCTGTACTGATCTTGAAGAAGCCGTACGCAATGCAGACCTGGTAATTGAGGCGATTCCAGAAATCATGGATTTAAAAAAAGAGACTTTTCAGATTATTGATAAGGCAGCACCGGCGCATACGATTTTTGCCTCCAATACATCCACCATGAAAATTTCTGAAATTGCATCTGTTACGTCCCGACCGGATAAAATTATAGGGCTTCATTATTTTAACCCGGCTATTTTAATGAAGTTGGTGGAAGTGATTTGCGCGGAGAAAACATCGGATGAAACCATGCAGATCGGGGTTGATTTTGTACTCAAGAACAATAAAGTCCCGGTGCGGGTAAAAAAAGATGTACCCGGTTTTATCGTTAATCGGGTCCAGGCACCCAGTATGGTACTGCTTAACTGCATTTTGGATGAAAAGATTGCCGAACCTTCAGAAGTCGATGCAGTGATGCGGAAACTGGGGATGCCCATGGGACCCTTTGAAATTATTGACTTTACTGGAATTGATATCAGTTATCACGGAAGTAAGTATTTTGCCCAAACAATTCACCCTGATTTTGCTTTTGGGAAAACGCTGACAGCAAAGTTTGAAGCCAATGAATTAGGTAAAAAAACAGGCAAGGGCCTTTTTGACTGGTCGCAGGGTCGTCCGAATATTGATCTTGATAAAGCCACTGATAAATTTGATCCAATGGATCTGGTTGCGGTTAATGCCAATGAGGCGACAAAGATAGTTGCCCAGGGTGCCTGTTCACTTGATGATGTGGATACGGCTATTATCAATGCCACAGGTAATCCCATGGGATTGATTGCATTAATTAAAGGTATTGAACCGGATGTTTTAGCAGAGCGTCTGGAAAATCTGGCTGAGAAATTCAACAAGGAAATTTTTAAGCCGACACAGATGATCAAAGACGGTGCATACCGTTAAAAATAAATAAGGAGAAAAAAACATGGCACAGCTAATTGCGGACCGACGGGACATTGATTTTGTAATCTGGGAACAGCTTAATGGTGAAGAATTATTAAAATATGATGTATACAGTGATTTTAATAAAAAAACCTGTGATATGATTTTAACGGAAGCAAGAAAGCTGGCCATTAACGAAATGTTACCCACACTTCAGGAAGGCGATGAAGTCGGGGTTGCATTTGATAATGGCAATGTGAAAGTTCCGGAAATTCTTCACCGGGCTCACAAACTGATTTTGGAAGGAGAGTGGGGCAACCTTTCAGTACCTTCTGAAATGGGAGGGCAGGGGGCTCCAGGGCTGGTAGCGACAGCTGCCGTTGAATATTTTATGGGTGCTAACTGGGCCTTGTACAGCTATGCGGCCATGGGGACTTTCACGGCTGAAATGATTGAAAAATACGGTTCGGATGAACAAAAGAAAAAATATGTGAAACGTCTGGTTTCCGGTGAATGGGGGGGAACCATGCTGCTCACCGAAGCGAATGCGGGAACCGATGTCGGGGCCTTGACCACCTCTGCGGTAAAAAATGATGACGGGACATATACGTTAACCGGAAACAAAATATTTATTACCAATGGCGAACATGATTTATGCGATAATATTATTCATCCGGTGCTTGCCCGCATCGAAGGTGACCCGGCAGGAACTAAGGGGATTTCCATTTTTATTGTGCCGAATTTTTTTGTCAATGATGACGGCTCTTTTGGAGATCGCAATGATATTGTTTGTACCGGAACCGAAGAAAAAATGGGGATCCATGCCAGTGCTACCTGCAGCATGGCAATGGGCAGCAAAGGGAAATGTATCGGTTATCTGCTTGGTGAAGAACGGATGGGGATGAAAATCATGTTTAACATGATGAATGGTGCCCGAATGGGTACCGGGCTCCAGGCGATGGCATATGCGTCATCTGCTTATCTGCTGGCGGTTAATTATGCCCGGGAAAGAGTCCAGAGCCGGGCCCTGGAGGATTTTGCCAATCCTGATGCAGCGCCGGTTACCATTATCCAGCACCCGGATGTACGGCGAAATCTTCTGTGGATGAAATCCTATGTGGATGGGATGCGAAGCTTTTTCTATTATATGACATCCTGCCGTACAAAGGCCATGCTCGCAGAATCTGAAGAAGACCGGGAAAAATTTAATGACATGTTTGAATTGCTGACACCGTTAATCAAGGATTATTTATCCGTTCACGGTCATGAAGTCTGTATTCAGGCAATGCAGGTATACGGCGGGGCAGGTTATTGCAAAGATTTCCCGGTTGAACAGTATGCTCGTGACTGTAAAATTACGTCAATATTTGAAGGAACCAGCGGTATTCAGGCCATGGACCTCCTGGGTCGAAAACTGGGCATGAAAAAAGGCCAGGTATTTATTAATTTTTTAACTGAAATAAACAAAACAATTGCCAGTGCAAAAGAAATTGACGGCTTGAAAGAGCTGGCGGAAAAGCTCGAAACCGCTGTCAATCGGCTGGGCGAAATCGCCATGCATTTAGGAAAAAATGCCATGTCGCTGCAGTTTAAAACTGCGTTTGCCCATTCTCTGCCGTTTCTTGAAACTGTGGGAGATGTGATCATGGGATGGATGCTTTTGTGGCGTGCTTCAACTGCGTCAGAACAGCTTAACAATGGCGCTAAAAAGAAAGATGTTGTTTTCTATCAGGGCCAGGTAAAAACAGCGGATTTTTTCATTAACACTTTGATTCCGGTTACCCTTGGAAAATTAGATGCAATTCAGGGTTTTTCCTCCGCAGCTATAGAAATTGATGATGCCGCATTCGGCGGTCTCTAATGAGGGGATCGATTATGGCTTATGATAATTTGATTTATGATAAAAAAGACAGCATCGGTTTGGTGA
>JAQIBZ010000169.1 GCA_027858815.1 Desulfobacteraceae bacterium | reverse complement strand
TTATCTAAAATAATCAGGTTAACATCATGGTTGTTGAATACCGCGTTGACCAGACCCGGAATACCGGAATGGAAAAATGTGGAATCACCGATAAAAGAAATCACTTTCTTGTCTATGGTTTTAGAAAACCCGCAGCCGGTGCTGACGGAAGACCCCATGCAGATCAGAAAGTCGCCGGCCGACAATGGCGGCAAAAACCCTAAGGTATAACACCCGATATCCGTGGTCCGGATCGAGCCGGTTCCTTCGGTGGCCTGGTTCACAGCATAAAATACCGCCCGATGCGAACACCCTGCACAAAGTGTCGGAGGACGCTGGGGGAGTTCCGGAATATCTGACAGATCAGGCAATTCTTTGGCATCATAAGGCACACCAAAATATTTTGCCATGGTTGCCCTCACCATTGCCGGATCAAACTCAAAAAGCCTTGAAAACAATTCCGGGTCTTTTCCTTTAATCAGATTGGTATATCCGGCTTCCTGGGCAAACGCCTTGACTGTCTCTTCCATAAAAGGTTCACCTTCTTCAACCACCAGAACCTTCTCACAATCTTTGATAAAAGACTGAATCAATTTTTTCGGCATGGGGTGGGAAAAACCGACACGAAGAATTTTGATTTTATCGGCAATATTTAAATCCCGGACCGCATCGGCCACATAATTATAACTGACACCATTACAGATAATACCCCAGCTGCCGCTGCCCTCGATAAAATTATAGACAGATTCGCAGGCCAGTTCTTCAGCTTTTTCCAGGTTTTTTAAAAGCTTGATATGGAGCTTGCGGGATACCGCAGGTACAGTCACATAATTAAACGGATCTTTTGGAAAATCTCCGGTAGTGACCCGTTGTTTTATTTCTCCTAAAACGACCGGTGCCGTGGAATGATTCAGGCGGGTGGTGGTTCTGAAAATAACCGGCTCCTGGAGCTGCTCGGACAATTCAAACGCATAATTCATCATTTCTTTGGCTTCTGCGGCAGACGACGGTTCTAAAATCGGCAAACCGGAAAGTTTTCCGTAGTACCGATTATCCTGTTCGTTCTGGCTGGAAAACATGAACGGGTCATCTGCCGTCAATATCACCAGACCGCCGCGGACACCAATATATGCCAGCGTCATCAAAGCGTCTGCCGCCACATTCACCCCCACATGTTTCATAACGCACATGCTGCGGACGCCGGCATTGGCTGCTGCCGCTGCTACTTCAAGGGCGACTTTTTCATTGGTGCTGTATTCAAAATACAGGTCACTTTCCCGAGACATCTGGAAAAAGTTTAAAGACATTTCCGATGTCGGGGTTCCCGGATAGGTCGAGGCAAATGCCACACCCGCTTCAATTGCGCCACGGGCAATTGCTTCATTGCCTAAAAGAAACTTTTTTTCGCCCGGCTGATCAACTAAAAGTTTATGCATATTTTTTTCCTTACGCTGCGTATTATATTTTCTCAATTTTCAATTGTATGTTCACGTTAACAGAGTGTTAAAAAATTAATATATCAATCCATTTAATAGTGTAAAGTTTTTTCTTTTTATCGGTTTTTAAAATATTTTTTGATGCTAAAATTTAAATTCAAGAAAATTAAACACTTTTAACTCAAGTGAACAATGTTTATTTTTTGTACTTGATTTCCCTACACGGTCTTGGTAAAAAGAATTACAAGGTTCACCTAAACGTTAAAATCAATTCATTCAAATAAAAATTTCGTCCAGGCCTTTGAATAAAGGTTTTGGGATAAATATAAATGGATATTCCTATGATCAAACCATTTAAAATAATACTGCCTTCAAACACCGGCCTTCAAAAAAAACTGAAAAAAAAATTATCCGAATACGACAAACGCGTCGACCGATTGAAAAAAAAGATCTATTCAAATAATCCAGAGCTTTCCTATATCTCCATACCCGGCCTAAAGGCCATGATTACCCGGCGCCTGTATCAGCGAGGTGAAGTTCATACCCAGGAACTTGCAAAAGAGCTGATCGAAGAATACGGCCGGGTCAATTCTGATGAATTTAACGCTGCGGCCGGAGTTATCAATGATTACTGCGAAACCGGCGGTAAAAAAGTAAAAAAAGGCTCCGGATTATAACCTGCTGCATCATTATTATTTCCACCCCATATTTTAAAGCATTTGGTTTTATTATACCATCATGCCATTGAATTTCCTTTCTCTAAGCTCTTTACAAAATTATTCCCATTCGCTATAAAATTAATCTGTCGTAACCCCCTGTAAAGCACATGGTTTATCAGCCGATTAAACCATCTCATGTAAACGGCATATTCGCGTATGCAATGCATACAAATGCCCTTACAGGGCAACTTTAAATTACAGAGACATCTTATTAAAGGCATAAACATGGACAATCAACTGACCCTGGTCATTGCAACGCGAAATCCCGGAAAAACCAAAGAAATAAGACACCTTTTAAAAGACTTTCCCGTTACCATCAAAAACCTGGATGATTTTGGCCCGATTCCGGAAGTCGAGGAAGACGGTGATACATTTGACGACAATGCCTATAAAAAATCAAGTTTTACCGCCCGCATCCTGGGATTCCCGGCGCTGTCCGATGATTCCGGTTTATGCGTGGATGCGCTGGATGGGGCACCCGGCGTATACTCTGCTCGCTATGCTGGAGAAAATGTCACAGATGAGGCAAACTGCAAAAAAGTTTTAAAGGAGCTGGATGGAAAACAAAATCGGAATGCGTCTTTTAAATGTGTCATCTCAATCGCCCTTCCCACAGGGGCGGCCTTGACCTATGAAGGCAGTTGTGACGGGGTTATTTTGGAAAGCCCGAGAGGTGAAAACGGTTTTGGCTATGATCCGGTTTTCTTTTTTCCGGAGTTCGATAAAACATTTGCTGAAATTTCCCGGGAAGAAAAAAGCCGTGTCAGTCACCGGGGAAAAGCCCTCAGGGAATTTCGAGATGAGTTTGACAAATTAATCAAATGGATCGACCTGCAGATGCCGGTGATAGAAAGAAACCCTTGCAAGGAATAAACCTTTTTCACCACGGAGAACACCGCGACCACAGAGAAAAGACATAAAAACAAAGTTTTTTTCTCCGTGTCCTCTGTGCCCTCTGTGGTAAATTGTCCTTTTTGAATGATGGATAAAAAATAAAGGAGCTACCAATGATCGCAGACTTAGTCAAAAAGACCCGATCATGCCGCCGCTTTAATGAAAACCGCAAAATCACGATGGACGAGTTAAAACAGCTGGTTGACCTCGGACGGCTGTCTGCTTCAGCAGCCAATCGCCAGCCGTTAAAATATATTTTATCATGTGACCGGAAAATAAATAATAAAATCTTTCCCTGTATCGGTTGGGCCGCCTATTTAAAGGACTGGAAAGGGCCGGGAACAGGCGAGCGGCCCGCAGCATATATTATCATGCTGGGGGATACTAACATCAGCAGTGAATTCTGGTGTGATCATGGTATCTCCGGCCAGAGCATTTTACTCGGGGCCACTGAAATGGGACTGGGCGGCTGCTTTATCGGTGCCATCAACAAGGACAAATTACGTCAGGAACTGAACATTGCGCCGGAATTGACCATCATGCTGATCATCGCACTGGGTGAACCGGCTGAGGAGGTCATCATCGAATCCACGAGTGATACCAACGGCAATATCCGGTACTGGCGGGATGAAAACGGCACCCACCATGTTCCCAAACGGCCGCTGGATGAAGTCATTCTGGATATATATCCGGAAGACAAATAAAAAACCAGACCGAAAGAACCGGGTATTGAGTTAAGATCTGAGGACATGGTTTACTAATTAATAATACCAATTTGCATGTTTCATAATCCTAATCATCATCATAATCTTAATCTGTCTTTTGGTGAAAGACTTTGACCAAAAAATTATGATTATGATTAAGAGTAAGATTACGATTAAGAATTAAACCGAATCGCCATTCAAAAGGACCGCCTTGTCGCCAAATCCCAACCTCAACACCATAAAAATTATTTTCAGCCCCAGCATGCTGGTGGCCCTGATGATGGGTTTTTCTTGCGGGTTGCCGCTGCTCTTGACCATTGACGTATTAAAGGCCTGGATGACAATTGAAGGCGTAGACCTGTCTGTTATCGGCCTCATGTCTTTGGTGGGACTTCCGTATACGGTTAAATTTCTGTGGGCCCCTTTTCTGGACCGTTATATTCCCCCGTTTCTCGGCCGACGACGGGGTTGGATGCTCATCGCGCAATCCGGTCTGATGATTTCAATTATCAGCTTAGGCTCAACAAACCCGTCGGACCAGCCGGCATTAATGGCATTCACGGCTTTTCTGGTAACATTTTTCAGTGCCTCACAGGACATTGTGGTGGATGCGTATCGCCGGGAAGATATCCCGGACGCGGAACTCGGTTTTGCATCTTCCCTGTATATTAACGGTTACCGCATGGGCATGCTGCTGGCCGGCGGTGGCGGCTTAATACTGGCAGGCCAGATACCCTTTTCCATGGTATATATGATCATGGGAGGCTGCCTGCTGCCGGGAATCATCACGACTCTCCTGGCCCCTGAACCCAAAATCAATGGGAACCCGCCCCAGAGCCTTCAGGCAGCCGTGATCGAGCCCCTGGTTGAATATTTCACCCGGCCCGGCGCTTTATGGGTCCTTGCATTTATCCTGTTATACAAAGTCGGTGATTCCATGGCAGCGGCAATGGCCACCCCTTTTTATCTGGATATCGGATTCTCTACCACTGAAATCGGCGCGGTGGTCAAGCTGGTAGGTTTCTGGGCCACTCTTGCCGGAGCGCTTCTCGGCGGGGTCCTGACCCTTAGAATCGGAATGTACGCGAGCCTCTGGGTCTTCGGAATTCTCCAGTCTCTCTCAACTGCATGCTTTGCCCTGCTGGCTCATCTCGGTTACAGTATTCCCGCACTGACTGCGGTGATCGGTTTTGAAAATCTGGCCAGTGGCATGGGGACTGTTGCTTTTGTTGCGTTTATGGCCATGATGACAGACAAACGCTTTACAGCCACCCAATATGCCCTGCTCAGCAGCCTGATGGGAATCCCCCGGGTCATTGCTGCAGCACCCACGGGTTATGCGGTCAAATTCCTGGGATGGGAAAAATTTTTCATTGCCTGCGCATTGATTGCCATTCCGGGTATGCTGCTGCTGATAAAATCATCGGTTTTCAACATATCTGCCAATCCGTCAGAACAAAAAAACTGAAGAACTCTCAAGTTTAATTTTTCAATACTGTGTAAATTTCAATCACCTTTTCAGCTCAATGACGACAATAGATATTGAAAAGCCGTGGGATCGTGATATATTTTCTTTTAAACTTACAAAAAATAAAAGAGCAAACAAATGAATGATAAAATTGATGACATGGAGCAATGGAATGCACACCTGAAGCGGCTTAAAAAACTCGCTGATGAACGAAAACAGATTCTTGCGCTTGAAGGAATGCAGGCATTGGATGCCATTTTAGATCATCCACAGCCCAACGCCCTGATACACTCTTTTGCAGAAGAAGATCTGCTTTTTCTGATCCATCATATCGGGCCGGAAGACTCGTTAGATATCATTGCAATGGCTTCTGACCGGCAATGGGAATTTATTCTGGATATTGAAACCTGGAGAAAAGACCGGATCAACCTCAATGCCGTCACAGAATGGCTTGGCCTATTGCTCAAAGCGGCCCCCGAGCGCTTTATCCATTGGGCGACAACTGAGAAATTGAGCCTGCTCGAATATCTGTTATTTCACTCAATCGAAGTGCTTGTTCGTGAACACGACCAGGATCCGTCTGAACTGGGAGAAGGTCTTACCACCTATGATGATGTTTTCTATTTCAGAATACCGGAAACAAAATATGCTGAGGATGCAGACACAGATTTCAAAGAACAACACCAGGAATTATTAAACCGTATAATAGACCATCTGGCGAAGATAGATCATGTTTTTTACCAGCAGACACTGCTCCGGTCAGCCAACGTGATCTCTGCTGAAAGTGAAGAAGAAGCCTTTCGCCTGAGAAATTTTCGACTGGCGGAAAAAGGTTTTGTTCCTTTTCATGAAGCAGTTGGCGTGTTTCAGCCGATCAGCGTTGATCATTTGAAAAAAAGAAAAAAAATCGTCGCTCTACAGCTGGAACCGGAGTCCTTTGTTCCAATGCCGGTCAATCATACATCCATGATGGGCGAAGACAACCTTTTCAGCAAGGCTCTGGGCAAAATCACAGATTTCAATATCCTTCAACAACTTCAGACGGAGTTTGCCGGGGTCTGCAACCAGTTGATCGCGACCGAACCGAACCCTGTCCGCACCCGGGATGAATTAAAAGCCATTGTCAAAAAAGCCTGCGGGATTATCAGCATCAGTCTTGAAAACCTGCTCCTGAAAAACAACGCTGCCGCAGATGTTATGACAGAAGAATATATCATGACATACCCGCTGATTGACCTGTTTCGTAACGGGTATGGTGAAGTTGCCGGGCTCCGGCAGGAGACCAAAACCTGGCAGGAAAACAGCTGGGTTTCAGAAAAAAAACTGCCGCTGAGCTTTTGGGGAGAAAGACTTGTTGGTGTTATCGGCGGCTTGTTAATCAACCGGCCCAAATTTTATGACGCCCCTCCGTCCGGAAATCTTTACCGGGAATTTGCGTGCATGGCAGACATTGACATCACCAGAAGCATCCTGAAACAAGCCATGGCCTATGACAATCTGCTTTCGACCATGGCCATCCCGACAAAAAATTTTTCAAAGGACCGCTTCATTACCTGCGAAAATCTATTGATGACCCTTTGGACCCGGCATTGCCTCGGATTATCTCCGGAAATGAAGCCAATTCCGGTATCCGTTTTCAGACCGTTTTTTACAGATCTATGGGATCAGGGGAAAACCCCACCTGCAATCAAAGAGCCTAAAAAGACAGAACTCCTTCAATGGCTGGCATCTGAAAGCGGACTTTCAAATAAGAAAATATCTCAAGATATTGGCAATGCGCTTGAACTTCTCTTTGATGATATCGCAAAAGACTACGGGACAATCCAGCCTGAAGACATCGACCCTCGTTTTGTAACAATGTTCTTGCTTGTCCAGGATTGATAGCTAATGACGGATGATTTCGCCATAATATAACCATCGAAAGATATGACTTAAAATTAATATCTGACCTATCCCGGATTTCTCAAATGAATTTTTCATGAGAATTCCGGGGTATTGATATTTTAAACAAAATCTGCCACAAATAAATGCATGAAAAATAACGGCGACCAAACACAGGATAAATATATAAAAACGCTGATGGACATTAGCCGGGCCATCACGTCAGACCTGTTCCATGAGGACCTGCTCAAACTGATTGTTTTGCTGACCGCAAAAATGGTCGGTGCGGAAATCTGTTCCCTGTGGCTGATCGATGAGAATGAAAACCCGCCGAAAATAAGGCTCAAAGCCACCCAGGCTATAGAACCGGTTTATGTAAAAGACAGGGCATTAAATCTGGACGAAGGCGTTGTCGGACATGTCGTAACCACAAAAAGACCTTTGGTCATTAAAAATGTCATGCGCAACCGGCGGTTTAAAGAAAAAGAAATGGCCAAAAAACTTGGCCTGGTGTCCATGGTGGGTGTGCCGCTAAAGCTTCAGAATGAAAAAATTGTCGGCGTTTTAAATTGTTTCACCTCTGTTCCCTATGATTTTACGGAAACCGAAGTCAATGCCCTGACAACCGTTGCCAACCAGGCAGCGGTTGCCATTTTAAATACAGAACTCATGGTAAAAACCAAGGTCATACAGGAAGAACTGGAGTCTCGTAAACTGATTGAAAAGGCCAAAGAGATACTCATGGCAAGCCGTCAATTAAAAGGCGATGAAGCATATCGGTGGATCCAGAAAAGAAGCATGGACTCCCGCAAGACCATGCGACAGGTTTCTGAAGCCATCCTTCTATCCGACGAGCTTTTTCAGGAAACCAAATAGAAAAGCAGACACCTGACCCTAAAAAAACCCACTGCACCAATCCTGAACATTTCAGACATTCTTTAACAAACCGTTAACGTTACATCCAACAATCCCCAAAAAACTGATAGCAGAGAAATATCGCTGTATATTCAAATCATCATTCAAGAATATATAGCTATTCAAAACTCCCCGGGTAATATTTTATTTTTTTTCACGCCCCAAAAAAATCATACTTATTTTTTGAAAAAAAAATTACATTGACAAAAAAAATTAATCCCACTAAAAGATATATCTTAAAGTTAAGTCTGTTTATACAATGGCGTATAAATAGACTTACATTAATACACAAACGACAAAGGCGTCTATTTCCATGCTCACACTGGAAATAGATGCCTTTTTTTGTTGAAGGATACAATGATGTGTTCAAAAACATCTTAATCAAAAGCTAACATGGAGAACAAATCATGAGATTTTCAAAAAACAATGATGCATTAGGAACAACAAACCGTGGTAATCCTTGCGAATCAAGCCTCTGCACACTTTGTCGGGCAGATTGTAAGGGCAAATGCGAAACATGGCTGTCCAGTCTTGTAGGACGTAAATTGTTATATCCGAGAGATTTCGGTATGGTCACCGCCGGTGCCAACAATACTACTCATATCGGCTGCTCCTATAACAACCTCAGGATCCAGGGATATGCATACGGTTCAAACGGCCTGGCTCAAGAATTAAGCAATGATCCGGATGATTGTATCTTTCCGAATGTCAGCCTTGAAACTGAATTTGGTAATGAAATAAAAACAAAAGCCCGCATCCCGCTGATGACCGGTGCTTTAGGTTCAACTTTTATTGCAGCTAAATACTGGGACTCATTTTGCATCGGCGGCGCACTGTGCGGTATTCCCGTTGTTATCGGCGAAAACGTAGTCGGTGTTGACCGTGAATCCAAAATCGGTGCCGGCAAAAACAAAAAAGGCAAAATCAAGAGCGCTCCGGAACTGGAAAGACGTATTGACGGCTATCTGCGTTATTATGACGGATACGGCGCTATCATCGTTCAGCTCAACGTTGAAGATACCCGTAACGGCGTTGCAGAATTTGTTGTAGAAAAATATGGCAACAAATGCATCATCGAACTCAAATGGGGCCAGGGCGCCAAAGACATCGGCGGCGAAATCCAGGTAACCAGCATAGATTACGCACTTTTCCTGAAAAAACGCGGATATGTTGTTGATCCGAATCCCGAACTGCCGGAAGTCCAGAAAGCATTTAAAGAAGGCGCAATCAAATCATTTGCCCGTCACAGCCGTTTGGGCGGAACTAACCTGGATAGCGTTGATCAGGTCCGTGAAGACTTCATGAGCAGCGTGGATTACCTGCGCAAAATCGGTTTCAAAAGAGTGACTTTAAAGACCGGTTCCTACGGCATGGAAGAACTGGCAATGGCCATTAAATTCTCCACAGACGCCAAACTTGACCTTCTCACCATTGACGGTTCCGGCGGCGGCACCGGCATGAGCCCCTGGAACATGATGCAGAGCTGGGGCGTTCCGTCTATTAACCTTCATGCTAAGGCCCATCAATACGCCAGCATCCTGGCTGCCAAAGGCGAAAAAGTTGTGGATATGTCTTTTGCCGGCGGTTTTGCCCTTGAAGACAGTATCTTCAAAGCCGTTGCACTGGGCGCACCTTACACCAAGCTGGTTTGCATGGGCCGTGCCATCATGATTCCGGGTTACCTTGGATCAAATATCGAAGGCGCTCTGCATCCGGACAGAAAAGAAAAACTTTGCGGTAACTGGGACACCCTGCCGAAAACTGTCAGCGACATCGGCGGCTGTGCAGAAGAAATTTTTGCAGCTTATTTTGATCTTGAGAAAAAAGTCGGCAAAAAAGAAATGAAAAATATTCCTTACGGCGCGATTGCTTTCTACACCATGGCAGACAAACTGGCCTGCGGCCTGCAGCAGTTGATGGCCGGTGCCAGAAAATTCAGCCTAAACCAGATTGCACGCACGGATCTTTTCGCTGGAAACCGCGAAACAGCAAACGAAACCGGCATCGCCCATGTTTCTGATTGTAATGATGAGACCGCTCAGAAAATACTGAACTCATAACGAGGTGATGTCATCTCTTAGTTAACGTTAGTTGGTATTTTTTATCGACCCTGAAAAGGCCTTCCGGTTATTCATTTAACCGAAAGGCCTTTTTTAAGGAAAAAGAATATCTTTCTCCGTGTCCTCTATGGTGAAAAAATTAAAAATTCAGCAGGTTGAATATCTGCTCTATATCCACATTCTCTCGCACATCTTCCGTTAAAATAATGCCGAATTTTTCCGCCACAGCCGCCTCTTCCATAATAACCACATCAAAATTTTATGTTCGGTTGTTTCCACATCCGGAATAATTTGTATTCAATTGATTAATTTTTCATCATGATATATTATCTTTATGAAAAGCATCATTCTTGTTTTTTTATGGATACCACAAAAGAAAAGAGGCCCGGCATGGAAATCGAGACGACAATAAAAGATTCTTTAAAAACATTAAAACAGTTCCCACCAGACTCCCCGATAAAAATTATTATCCTGGATCTTCAAAAGGCGGCGAGTATCTCGACAAAGGGCGGTAAAACACACACTCTTCTTCCTTTTTTAGATAACGATGATTTTTGGGACGGTGCGAATACCCCAACGGATTTATCTGTCAGTGTTGATAAATATTTGTATGGTGAAGAATAAACCAAATGAGCCTTGAAATATGGATTTGATTATTCGGCTTCATGGATATATGATATAAAATATAGCTTACGACATTATGGAAAAACTAAAGGATAAAGAGATGCCAGCAAAAATATTAAAGCATGTCAAGGGTAGCGAACTTCCTCCCACCTTGTTGGTTCAAATGGATGCCAACATAGACACTACTTTTACGATCATTCCGGAGGTTGATTTAAGTAACGGGTCAGTATTGCCAGAGATGTCTTTAAAAGAACAAAAAAAACGCCTTAATGACCTTTCTCAGGATTATGACCCTGAAGCCTCGAACGAATTGATTAAAATTATAACTGAATCTCGTAAAAATACAGACAGCATCCTTTTTGATTAAACCATAATGACCTATCTTTTAGATAGTGGCCGACCAAAAACCGCTAATTTTTCCAATTTCTGCGTTGGGCTCAAATTTTAATCCTCAAAATACTTCATGTATTCCTCCGGTTAAAATTCTTGCCCGCCTTGAACTTGAAAAAATTTTCAGGTTTTCGTTCAAGCACTAGATACCAATCATTGCATTTATCTTATGAATGGCTGGAATAAGCCTGCAAGCCTTTTGTCTTCCGAGGAATTAAGTGCGGTTTCTGCTTATAATAAAGCCGATGAAGTTGCCTATATCAGCGAGGCATCAGTTGGTGAGCTTATATATGGCATTGAGCGATCCCGGAGAAAAGAGTACAACCGGAAAACCTTTGAAAAGTTTTTGCAGGCGGTTCCACCTGTTGCTGTCGATAGAACCGTATGGGAACTTTATGGGCAGACAAAAGCGGTTTTAAGCAAGCAAGGCAAAGTCATGCCTGACATGGATTTGCTGATTGCCGCAACAGCAAAGCGTTATGGGTTGGTTCTTGTGGCGAACGATAAACACATGAAGTGTTTGCCGGGATCTTTTACTTGGAAAAATTGGGTTAAATAAAAATCCTGACCCAAAGGGCCAGGCATTGGGTTAAGCCCAGAGGGCATGGTCTACTGAATTGATGATACCAATACTCCATTTTCATAATCTTAATCATCATCATAATCTTAATCTGTCTTTTGATACAG
>JAQIBZ010000165.1 GCA_027858815.1 Desulfobacteraceae bacterium | reverse complement strand
AAGAAACAGCGGTATTACGAATGATCCTGCAGCAGCGATTGTTCAGACATTTTTAGATGTGGGAAAACCGATTGTCATAACAACATTTCTGCTTTTTTCAGGTTTTATGGTGCTAATGTTCGGCAGTATTATCCCCACCCGGCTGTTCGGCATGCTGACAGCATTTTCAATGGTTTTCGCTTTGGTCGGAGATTTTTTTGTCCTCCCGCCACTCGTGCTGATATTAAAACCCAAACTGCCGCCTCTGGATCGTCGAAATGACTCATCGCAATGATAGCACTGCCGTATCCATGTAAATAGTGGTTAAACGAAAAGTCTCAAAATCGCACTTTTTCTGTCATTGCGCGGGAGGTACGACCGAAGCAATCTCCTTATCGACAGGGGATTACTTTGTCGTTCGTTCCTCACTCCTCGTAATGACAACCAGGATTTAGAGGTTTTCGGTCAGACAATAACTTTTTTTTCTTAAGCCATTCAATAAATCGGAGACTCGGTAACCATTGAAAGCCTGCAATAAAAACATTTTAAAAACGCTGGCGCTTGCAGAAGAAATGATAGAACTTGCAAATTCCGGCGACGAAGATCGGGAAGATGTGGGTTGCGGTATTTTATATGGTATTTTACGGGATTCCGCTTACCGGATTAAAAAGATTGCCGAAAAAGAGAAACATGCTCACATTGAAAAGAGAAAATGGGATTAGTTTTCTCTTTTTTATTTTTTATGATAGGATTTACCTTAAAAAAATTAGTCTAAATAACAGGAGGAAAAAATGGGTAGCATTAAGGGTACACAGACTGAAAAGAACTTGTTAAAATCATTTGCCGGAGAATCACAGGCGCGTAATCGTTATACCTATTTTGCGAGTAAAGCAAAAAAAGAAGGTTATGATCAGATATCTGCTGTTTTTGAAGAAACAGCATTTCAGGAAAAAGAACATGCCAAACGTTTCTTTAATTTTTTAGAAGGCGGAGAGCTTGAAATTACGGCCGCATTTCCTGCCGGAGTTGTCGGCACTACTTTGGAGAATTTAAAGGATGCTGCTGCCGGAGAAAACTGTGAATATACCGACTTGTATCCCGGCTTTGCCAAAGTGGCCAGAGAAGAGGGGTTTGAGGCTGTTGCCATGGTATTTGAAGCGATTTGTATTGCTGAAAAACAGCATGAAAAAAGATATCTCGATCTTGCGGCCAACATAGATGCCGGCAAGGTGTTTAAAAAAGAAAGTTCAGTTGTATGGCGATGCCGGAATTGCGGTTATCTGCATGAAGGCGACGAAGCACCGCAGATGTGTCCTGCTTGTGCTCACCCGCAGGCTTACTATGAAGTTTTGGGTGAAAATTACTAAATTTTTCATGTTTATTTGGGGATGAAGGATCTGGTGCCCGGAAAATTGGGCAGCAAACGAATTGATGATATTATCAGTGAGGAAATGTCTCATATACAGATTCTTGGTAAAGAATTAATGGCGTATAAATAAGATGGCGTCGTTAAAAGCCCCATCTACGGCGTTATAGCGGTTTTTCAGCCATTCAAAATACTACATGTATGATTTCTTGTCTGAAAAACCTATACGCCTAGTATATGAGACTTTTAACTTACCCATCCCAATACTTTTTACGAGAGCATCATTTAATAATCTAAATAAGGAGAATGTACAATGGCACAACGTCTTGAAGTTTACAAATGTGATCTTTGCGGAAATATTGTTGAAGTATTAGTCGGCAATGACGGTACATTGACCTGCTGTGATCAGGCCATGACCCTGCTTTCTGAAAATACCGTGGATGCGGCAAAAGAAAAACATGTCCCGGTTATTGAAAAGATAGATGGCGGAGTCAAAGTCAAAGTGGGTGAAGTCGCTCATCCCATGGAAGACAAACATTTTATTCAGTGGATTGAAATCATTGCTGACGGTAAAATTTATCGCCAGTTCCTGAATCCCGGAGATGCACCGGAAGCAGAATTTAAAGTGACAGCAGATAATATTGTTGCCCGTGAATACTGCAATCTGCATGGTCTCTGGAAAGCATAATAAAACTATAAAATTAGGAGGATATGAAGATGCCCAGCTGGAAATGTGCAGTTTGCGGGTATTCGTTTGAAGCGGAAGCCCCTCCGGAAGAGTGTCCTTCGTGCAAGCAAAAATGTGAATTTCTTGATAACACTTGCTACACGCCGGACTGTGGGGACAAAGGGACGGATGACCGGATCTGATCAAAAAAGGATTAAATAATGGCAAAAACGCTCATAGTTTATGCAACAAGGACCGGATCGACCCAGAAAATCGGGGAAATAGTAGCCGAAGGGTTACGATTTTCCGGCCATGAAGTTAACGTTGTCAATGTTAAGGATATTAAATCCGAAGCTGATTTAAATGGGTATGACGCATATGTTTTTGGGTCCGCCACATACCATGGGGAGATGATGCAGAAGATGAAAACGTTCCTGTTTCTGGCTGAAAAAGCGGACCTTGCCAATAAAGTCGGCGGTTCTTTTGGTGCGTTCGGGTGGAGCGGTGAAGCACCGGACCGGATTTATGACACAATGAAAAATATTTTTCAGATGGAAATGGTCGGCAACTCTCTGAGGCTTAAGACCAGTGAACTGGGGGGCGGCATCAGCATGGCGCAGGACTATGGACGACAGCTTGCCAAAAAACTGGAGTAAGAATTTGTGCCGGTTCATTTTTAAATAAAAGTGAAATTAAAAAAGGAGGGATATCATGACGACACCGCAACATTGCCCAGGATATGAACAGTTCAAGAATCTTAAATCTTTTACTTGTAAATGTCCAGCCTGCGGAGAGGAAAAAGAAATTTTTTCTGATGAATTTGAGAAAAAACATACATGCACTAAATGCGGACAGGAAATCGACTTTACGCAGTGCACACTTGACGGCAGTGCCTGAACCGAAACCTGAATAAATTATATTAATAATTTAAATTGGACTATAGTCCGTAGCGGATGGATTGATACTAACTCTTTAAATATATAAGGTGAAAAAAGTATCAATCCATTTGCGAAGACCTATATATATATTTCTTAGATAGGAGAAGCAAATGGATGTTGTGCTCCTTTCCCGGTTGCAGTTTGCCGCAGCTACGATGTTTCATTTTCTTTTTGTTCCCTTGACGTTAGGGCTTTCCGTTCTGGTTGCGTATATGGAAACCCAATATGTCCGAACCGGGGATGAGACGTATTTATCCATGACAAAATTCTGGGCAAAATTGTTTTTAATCAATTTTGCTGTGGGTGTTGTCACTGGCATAACGCTCGAATTCCAGTTTGGAACCAACTGGTCAAGGTATTCCGCTTATGTCGGTGACATTTTTGGTTCATTATTGGCCATTGAAGCCACCACGTCGTTTTTTCTGGAATCGACCCTGCTTGGTGTCTGGATCTTCGGGTGGAAAAAATTGTCAAAAAAAGCCCATGCTGCTGTGATGTGGCTGGTGGCGCTGGCAGGCACCCTGTCATCAATCTGGATTCTGCTGGCTAACGGATGGATGCAGCATCCGGTAGGTTATGTAATTCGAAACGGCCGGGCGGAACTGGATGATTTTTTCGCTATTATTACCAATAAGTTTGGTATTCTTGAGTTTTTCCATACCGTCAGCAGTGCATATGTGCTTAGCGCTTTTTTCGTCATGGGCATCAGTGCATATCACCTTCTAAAAAAACAGCATATCGAATTTTTTACCCGGTCTTTCAGAATCGCGTTGGTCTTCGGTCTTGCCAGTTCACTGTTTGTTGCAATTTCCGGAGATTTTCACGGGGTTCATGTCAGTGAAGTTCAGCCTGCAAAACTGGCAGCAATGGAAGCCCATTGGGAAACCACCACACGGGCACCGATCCATATGTTTGCTATTCCGGATGAAGAAAATGAAAAGAACATTATTGAAATCGGTTCAATCCCCGGAATGCTGAGTTTGCTTGGATTTCATGATATTGATGCCGAGGTAATAGGGCTCAGAGATATTCCTAAAGATGAAAGACCGCCGGTGATGCTGACTTTTCTTTCATTCAGGGCCATGGTTGGGTTGGGTTCGCTGTTTATTCTGCTGACTCTTTACGGCTGGTTTAAACGCAACCGTCTTATTGAAAGCACGAATTATCTTAAAATTATGCTTTTTGCCATTCCCTTACCGTATCTTGCGATTGAATTCGGTTGGGTTCTGGCGGAAGTCGGGCGTCAGCCTTGGATTGTATACGGCTTGATGAAAACATCGGATGCGGCTTCGCCGATTGCAGTGTCCCAGGTCTTGTTTTCTCTGATTGGATTTGTGGTTGTTTATAGCTTGCTGGGCGCCATCGGGTTTTATCTGATCATTATCAATGCCAAAAAAGGGCCGGTTTTAGAAGAACATTAATAACGATAGAAGTATAAACAGGGGGTAATAATGGAATCGGCTTTACTACAATCCATATGGTTTTTCCTTTGGGGATTATTGTGGGCAGTATTTTTTATGACAGATGGTTTTGATCTGGGAGTGGGAACGTTGCTGCCGTTCCTGGGAAAGAGCGACACGGATAAGCGCATGATGATTAATTCCATCGGTCCGTTGTGGGACGGTAATGAAGTCTGGCTGATCACCGCAGGTGGTGTGACCTTTGCTGCTTTTCCCGCCGTTTATGCATTTATGTTTTCATCGTTGTATACACCGCTGCTGCTGATCTTATTTGCATTGATCATCCGGGGCGTGTCATTTGAATTTCGCGGGAAAATTGAGTCTGAGGCATGGAAAAAACTGTGGGATACTTGTATTTTTGTCAGCAGTGCCGCACCGGCCATATTGTTTGGTGTTGCGTTTGCCAATATATTTCAGGGTCTCCCCTTTGATCAGAACGGCTACCATGGAGATTTGATATATTTATTGAATCCTTACGGTTTATTGGGCGGGGCACTTTTTCTGATGCTTTTTTTGGTACATGGTGCATTGTGGCTCACCATTCGGACGCCCGGTCAGCTCCAAATACGGGCGGATTCAGCTGTAAATAAGCTGTGGTTTGTTCTAACCGCAGTTGCGGTATTGTTTTTAGGGGCAACATATGTCTACACCCCAATTTATAATAATTATCTGGCTCAGCCGCTGCTCTTTGTTGTACCGCTGATCACAGTCATGGCCTTGTTTGGCATCAAGTTTCTGGTAATGAAACAACAATACGGGAAAGCATGGATCAGTTCGGCAATAACAATCGTCAGTGCGACCTTTTTTTGTATTATTGGTCTGTATCCGAACCTTTTTCCGTCAAATGTTGATTCAATATATTCGCTGACCGCGCATAATTCTTCTGCCAGTCCGCTGACGTTAAAAATTATGCTGGTCGTTGTGTTAATGTTTATCCCGATTGTTATCGCTTATCAGATTTGGGCATATATGATGTTTTCTGATCAGCTTTCAGCAGAAGACCTGGCAGAGGAAGAAGCTTACTAAATTTTAAAAAGAGGTTCCGTATGAAAAAAACAGTTTTTCTTGTGACATTAATTTTTGTAATCGGTTTGGCTGTATATGTATCGGCTCAGGGTAAGGGATCAGAAACGGTCATCTTTGAAAAAGGCAGGATGCCGGCAGTCACTTTTCCCCATCACATGCATCAGCAGGAATTAAATAATGACTGCACCGCCTGTCATGATTTGTTTCCCATGAAGGATGGTATTATCAAGGAAATGATCACGCAGGAAAAGCTTAAGAAACAGCAGGTGATGAATTCAAAATGTGTTAAGTGTCATAAGGATCGGAAAAAAGAGGGTCTTGCGGCCGGGCCGACCAAGTGTACGGATTGTCATGTGAGGTCTAAATAATGTAGATGAAAATCGCTAATTTCCCCAATTTCTGTGTTGGAAGAAAATTTTAATCCTCAAAATACTACATGTATGTCTGTGGTTAAAATTTTCTTCCGCCTTGAAATTGAAAAAATTTTCTGATTTTCGGTCAGACTCGCGATAATGATAGAAATTTTTTTTAAACGATAGTTTGTTAAACTTATTTACTTAAATTGAATGGAGGTAACAATGGAAAAGTATGTATGTAATATTTGCGGTTATGTATATGATCCTGAAGCAGGCGATCCTGACAACAATGTAAATCCGGGCACATCATTTGATGATCTGCCGGAAGAATGGGTTTGTCCTGTGTGTGGTGCTGAAAAGGGTGATTTTTCAAAAGAAGATTAATAACGGAAAAAAGCGAATCTGCTTGGAAAGATGGGGGGTGCATTCGGGCCGTATACACATAGCGGCGAATCCGCACCAATGCTTTTTGACACTATGAATTATGTTTTTAAAATGGATATGGTGGATTTGGGAGCGTTGAGCATAAAAGATGCCGTCCTTACAACTGATGATGGATTAAAGGCATGCCAGGAGTATGGTAAGGCCGTCGGAGAAAAATTCAAATAGTTTTCCTATGAAAACCGTTAATTTTTCCAATTTCTGCGTTGGACTCAAACTTTAAGCCTCAAAATACAATTTGTATGTCTGCATTTAAAGTTTTCGTCCGCCTTGAACTTGAAAAAATTTTCTGGTTTTCGTCTAAAAGCTAAATAATGTTTAAAAGGATTTACCTGGCAAAAGAAATATGAAAAAAAGAGGGGAGGGCTTTTAATGCCCTCCTGTCTTATTATTGGCCCATCATTGCCAAAGCATGCTGATTGGGAGTTTCAGAATTTGATGTTTTTGTAAAGAAAATGAGTTTTGGGAAAAATAGATCAAGCGGAGGAAGTAAAAATGAGAGCGGTTGAAATTGCAAAAGGGGTTTATAGTGTCGGCGTGATCGACTGGAATATAAGGGATTTTCATGGATATTCCACAGAGCGGGGCTCCACTTATAACTCTTTTCTGATTGTTGATGAAAAGGTCGTACTAATCGATACCGTTAAAAAAGGCTACGAAGATCAGCTGCTGGAGAATATTTCACAGATTATAGATCCGAAAAAAATTGATATTGTGATCAGTAACCATACGGAAATGGATCATTCCGGTGGTTTGCCGCGGATAATGCATTATATTGGCGAGGATAAACCGCTATATTGTTCTAAAATGGGATTAAAAAATCTTGCCCATCATTTTACGCAGAAGTGGAATTTCCACGGTGTTGAAAATGGTGAAGAACTTAATATCGGCAGCCGGACCCTGACGTTTCTCGAAACCCGGATGCTCCACTGGCCGGACAGCATGTTTACATATTGCAACGAAGACAAGATTTTGTTTTCAAGTGATGCGTTTGGTCAGCATTATGCCGGATATGAAATGTTTGATGATGTGGTCGGCCATACCATTATGAGTCATGCAAAAAAATATTTTGCTAACATTCTGATGATATTTGCACCCAAGATTCTCAAACTTATTGAGCATGTGCAGGAAATGGGCCTGGATATCCAGATAATTTGTCCGGATCACGGGGTGATCTGGCGCAAAGAACCGGAAAAAATTATCGAGGCATATGTCAAATGGAGCCGGCAGATTCCGGAGAAAAAGGCCATCGTTGTCTATGATACCATGTGGCATAGCACGGAAAAGATGGCAGAAGCCATTGCCGAAGGTATTTCCAGTGAAGGTGTTTGGGTAAAGCCCATTCATATCCGCAGTTCTCACCGCAGTGATATCATGACGGAAGTTTTAGACGCCAAAGCCATTGTGGTTGGTTCGCCAACCCTTAACAACGGGATGTTTCCGACGGTCAGTGATACATTGACGTATATGAAAGGTCTAAAGCCCAGAAACAAGATTGGTGCGGCATTTGGATCATATGGCTGGAGCGGGGAGTCCATCAAACTGGTAAGGAAAGAGCTTGAAGCCATGAAGTTTGAGATAATAGATCCGAACTTGCGTATTCAGTATGTTCCGGATGATGCCGGCATTGAATCCTGCGTGGCTTTTGGTCGGCAAATCGGTCAGGCTGTAAATAAGGAATAGGGTGCCATGAAAATTCCGGTGGTGGAACTCAGTGATTGTATTTTGTGCGGAGTCTGTGAAGAAGTCAGTCCATCCGTATTTCATGTCAGTGACCTGGGCTATGTGCAGATTTCG
The DNA here is from genome assembly GCA_027858815.1 of Desulfobacteraceae bacterium. Classification (GTDB taxonomy): domain Bacteria; phylum Desulfobacterota; class Desulfobacteria; order Desulfobacterales; family Desulfosalsimonadaceae; genus SURF-3. The sequence goes on along the minus strand of JAQIBZ010000165.1, from coordinate 1,208 downwards.
GAACTTGATGAGTATCCTGAAGCAGAAGTGGATGAGGCTATTAAGAATTGCCCGGTGGACTGTATTTTCTGGGAGTGAAAACGTCATGAGCAAAGTCAATACTGCGTTAAAATTTGGCTCAAAATGCTCATTTATAGATATAAACTCCGCTTTTTCGCCAAATTTTGCCTTGTCTTGACATCGCTCATGACGTTTTTTAACAACTTGTTGATGGTATCATCCTGCTATTTTTTGCCCTTGATCATCGTTTCGGCCATATGTAGGGGAGGGCTTTATGCCCTCCCGAAAAACGAGTATGACGAAGGTGTGAGTCATTCTCATCTCTGGATACCGGGTTCTATGGAAAACGGGCGGGGATAAACCCCGCACCCTACGGAAAAGGTGGCCGAAACGATGATCAAGGCCTATTTTTTATTTTGTCATTAACTTGAGAGGTTCCAATGTAGTAGGGGAGGGGTTTACCCCCTCCCGCAAAATGGCGAACCATACCGGGAGGGGGGTAAACCCCTCCCCTACGCATATGGTTAAGTTAATGATTGGATCTCGACCTACAAAAAAAGGAAAAAATCATGAGAGTGTTGCCGGTTATTGTATGTGTAAGTCTGGTTTTGGGTGCCCTGGCGTTTACCGGGGCAGATGGTATGGCTGCAGAAGATGAAATCAACTGTATCAAATGCCATCGCAGGGTCACCCCCGGACATGTAACGGACTGGGAAACCAGTACCCATGCTGAAATGGGCATTGACTGCTCGGTATGCCACGGATCAGAGCATCAGAGTGCAAAAAACAAGGACCTGGCAGTTATGCCGGATGAAAGTGTCTGCGGTGACTGTCATACAGACCAGTTTGAACAGTTCCGGGAAGGTAAGCATAATCACGGCTGGAAATCGGTCAATGCCATGCCGGTCACGCATCTGGAGCCGGATGAACTCATGGAAGGCGGGCGCGGCTGCGGCGGATGCCACAACATGGGGATTAAGACTGAAAAAGAAAAAGAAGCGGTCCGTGCCACGGGCAACCGCTATCAGAACAATTCCTGTGATGAATGCCATACCCGACATACGTTTGCCAAATCCGAGGCCCAGGACCCGAGAGCCTGCCAGCAGTGTCATATGGGGTATGATCATCCCCAGTGGGAGATGTGGAGCAGCGCCAAACACGGCACCCGATGGTTTGCAAAAGATCAGGGCCGTCTGCCGGAAACTGCC
>JAQIBZ010000153.1 GCA_027858815.1 Desulfobacteraceae bacterium | reverse complement strand
GTAGGGTCGGCCACCGTGCCGACCGTCAATGCGTCAGTAGGGTCGGCCACCGTGCCGACCGTCAATGCGTCAACAGGCCCATGGTTAATGGGCTTTGCGGTCAGAACAAATTTACCCTGGTGCAACCAACGTTTCGCTTGAAAAAAAACAGATAATGACATATTATTATAAAAATGTTGCAACATACCATAAAAACTATACTTCAAGGCTGTTAAGCGTTAATGAAGAAGAAGTCTTATATAATTTTTACTCTTGACGACCAACGCTATGCGTTATCCGTTAAATCCGTCAAGAACATTATCCGGTCGGTTGCTCTGACATATTTAACTGAAGCGCCGGATCTGGTTTTCGGTCTGCTGAACCTGGGGGGAACGTTTATTCCGGTCATCAATATCCGGGAACAATTTGCTTTACCGCAAAAATCGATTCGGGTTTCAGACAGAATTATCATTGCCGAGGCTTCATCGTACACTGTTGCGTTTATTGCTGATTCTGTTGAAGATGTTATGGAACTTGCACAGGAGCCGCTGGATCAGTCTGTTGATATTTTTCCCGGCATGGAGAAATATTTTATCGGGATCTCCCGGCAGAACAACGCTACTGTCTTAATATATGACATTAACACCCTGTTCCCGGAACAAATGGTAAAACATATAACCGAAGAATTGAATTATATCGAAGCGCCTACATGATAAAAGATATTCCAAAAAATATGTTTGAAGAGTTGAGCCGCTTAGTAACAAATCATACGGGTCTTTATTTCCCTGAAAAAAAGTGGGATACTTTAAGCAAAGGACTCATATCTGTTATCAAAGACCTTGATACGGATATTTACCAGCTTTTTCAAAACCTTCACGCATCTCCTTCACAAGAAGTTGTCAACGCCTTAACAACCCGTCTGACTATTGGCGAAACTTATTTCTTCCGGGATAAAAATTTTTTCCAAATATTGCAGGATCACATTCTTCGGGGAATCATTAATCATCCCAAAAGAGATGCTAAAAAAATTATTTTATGGAGTGCCGGGTGCGCAACCGGTGAAGAGCCCTATTCCATTGCCATCTTGATTGATCAGATGCGGCCTGTTTTAAAAGACTGGGATATCACAATTATTGGTTCAGATATCAATCCGGTTGCTTTAAATAAAGCTCAAAAAGGAATTTATTCCAACTGGTCTTTTCGGGGAACCCCTGAAAAAATAATTCAGCAATATTTTACTCAAACCGGCAATAGCTTTAAAATTACACCCCATATTCGGCAAAAGGTTCAGTTTCATCAGTTAAACCTCATGGGGGATAATTATCCCGCATGCCTTAACTTCTATGAAACTATGGACGTTATTTTATGCCGTAATGTTCTCATGTACTTTAATGATCAGGACAGAAACAACGTACTCAAAAAACTGTCGAAATCACTAATTAACAACGGATGGCTGATTACCGGGCCGGCTGAGTCCGGATTCGTTAATCTCCCTGAATTCACACCTGTCCGGTTTTCCAATGCACTGTATCATCGCAAGGGTCCGCCAAGAATAGTCATTGAACAGGTAAACACTATCAAAAAGAATCGGCAGGGGCAATATACCCGCCCAATTGTTCCGGCACATGCCGGGAGAAGATTGTCAGACAAAAAATATGCACGGCAAATTAACAACAAAAGAGTTTCCCGCCCACCTGAGAAACCAAAGTACGATATGTATCAGGAAGCCTTAAATGATTATGACCGGGGAGCATACTCACACTCGGTGAAAAAGCTGTTAGATATTGTATCTCAGGGGCAGAATAACAATAATACTTTTTTGATGAAAACAGAATCCATGATACTTCTGGCAAAATCCTATGCGAATATCGGTGACCTGGATCAAGCCAAAATCTGGTGTGAAAAAGCCATTGAATCAGAAAAACTCAATCCTGAAATTTATTATCTATTATCCACTATTTTTCAATCCGCCGGAAATATTGATGACTCTGTAAAATCACTTAAACAATCAATTTATCTGAATCCTGAGTTTATTATGGCCCATTTTACCTTAGGCATGTTATTATTTCAAAAAAGAATGCCGGCGGAGAGCAGAAAAAGCATGCGAAATGCATTATTATTGCTGGAGCTAACAGACGCGGATGAAATTCTGCCCTATTCCGAGGGCATGACGGCCGGAAGATTGGCTGAAACGATTAAATCGATGAAGATCAGTTAAACGATATGAATACCAAAATCTTTAAAAATGATCTAAATACAGAAAATATACTAAAGTGCCGCGCCCGCAAACTGGCCGAAGAAACATCTGCGGAGATAAATCATGTCAATACGATAACAGTGGTTGAATTTCAGATTGCCCATGAAATTTATGCTATAGAGTTAAAACGGATCAGGGTCATTCATCCACTCAAAGCGCTGACTTTTATTCCCGGAACACCTGATTTTATTCGCGGTGTTATTAATTTACGAGGGGAAATTATCTCCGTTGTTGACCTGAAAGTGTTCTTTGATCTTCCGGATCAGGATTTTACCAATTTATCACAGGTTATTATTCTATCATCTGACGAGATGGAATTCGGCATTCTGGCGGATGAAGTTCTGGGTGTTGCGGAATTATCCAAAAAAGATATCCGGCCATCACTTCCCACGCTCACGGGAATTCGGGCTGATTACCTCATGGGTGTTACGGGAAACAGCATCGTTGTCTTAGATGTTGAAAAACTTCTAACAGATAAAAAAATGGTCATCAATTTATAACAATTTAATCCTTATGATTGTGACACAGCAGGAGGAAAATCAATATGTTCCGGTCCATATCTAAAAGCATCATGGCAAAACTGATCGTCCAATTCTTTATCGTGGGCTTAATACCGCTAATTGGTATGGGCACTCTGACTTACTATTTATCCAAGGATGCAATGGAGACAGAAGTGTTTAATCATATTGCTTCGGTCAACAGCATTCAAAAAGTTCAGGTCCTTGAATTTTTAAAAAACCGGGTAAAAAATCTCACCTTGCTTTCAAGAACCCAGCACATCCGGTCCATGCTGCATAACAAAACATACCAGGAAATGAGTTCCATTTTTGAATACTACATGAATGTGTTTGGATACAGTGATATCATCCTGCTCAATGAAAACGGAGAGACATTGTATTCTGCTGCAAAAAATTTAGAATATGATATTGGCAGCGATGTTAAAGTGGAAACAGACGTTGTCACGAAAGGCCTGTGGGGAAAAATCATAAAAACCGAAATCCCGACAATGACGGATATAGTGAAATACAAAAATGACATTGCGCCGGCGCTTTTTATGGGTGCGCCTGTTTTTGCGGATACCGGTGAAATGAGTGCTGTTTTAATCTGCCAGATCAATGCTACACGAATTAATGCATTAATCTCAGAAAGAACAGGCATGGGCGAATCTCGCGATACGTATCTTGTAGGTCCGGATTTACTGATGCGATCAAGCTCACGGTTTCTGGAAAATGATGCCATCTTAAAACAAACAGTCAATACCCGGTCAGCAGGGACAAAAAGAGTCAAGGACTATCGCGGCATTGACGTTCTTAGCGCCTACTCTCACCTACAGTTGCCTGCAAAAATCGGCGCTGATTTTGAATGGGCAATCATTACCCAGGTTGATGAAAGTGAAGCATTTGCCCTGCTGAATACATTAGAAATGAATATCTACTGGGGTACGGCAATGTTATTTTTTCTTGTCGGAATTGTGGGATTTTTCCAATCCAAAATGATCGCAAAACCGATTAATGAACTATCCTACCGGATTGTCATGTTAAACGATGGTGATTTGACAGCAGAAGTACCCTTAACGCATCCGAACCGATCAGATGAAATCGGGCTTTTATTAAAAACATTCAATGATGGCAGCAAAAAATTCCGAAAACAGATGACCAGCATATTAGATTCCACAAATCTTCTGGTTGCATCCATTTCCCGGTTATCCACAACAGCTTCTCAGCTGGCAACCAGTGCATCTGAAACATCCAGCTCAATCAGTGAAGTCACCACCACTGCTGAAGAAGTCAAACAAACATCTCAAGTGGCCAGTGAAAAAGCCGATTATGTTGCCAAGAGTGCGGATTCAACCACCCGGATATCTTATGCAGGGAAACAGGCAACAGAAAATACAATGATCGGCATTGATCGGATACGGGAAGAAATGAACCATATTGCCGAAAGTACTGTTCAGCTCAGCGGGCAGACCAAGAGCATTGAGGATATCATCAACACGGTCTCGGATATTGCCGACCAGTCAAATATTCTTTCTGTTAATGCCGCCATTGAAGCGGCAAAAGCCGGAGAACATGGAAAAGGGTTTGCAGTGGTTGCCCAGGAAGTTAAAACACTGGCCAACCAGTCAAAAAATGCAACCAACCAGGTCAGAGATATTCTGGGAGATATACAAAAGGCAACAGCGACAGCTGTCATGGCAACGGAACGGGGAACAAAAACCGTTGCCGAAGCAGTTGAACTTTCCGAACAAGCCGGCAATGCGATTGACCGGTTATCTGCCAGGGTGACTGAGTCTGCGGAAGCAGCCATGCAAATAACGGCATCAAACCAGCAGCAATTGTCCGGTATGGACCAGCTTTCCCAGGCAATGGAAAACATCAATGACGCCACTCAGCAGAATCTTGAAGGCGTCAAACACCTGGAAGATGCGATTAAAGGCCTTGAAGAGATGGCCCATACATTGACATCCGTTACGTCTAGTTACAAAATATGATTAATATACAGATCCTATTGAGCTGATTCAATGAATAATCAGGATTTACACCAACAACTTCTTGAAGCTTTTAGAACAGAAGCTGAAGAGCGTATTGCAAGCATGTTTTCGAATCTCACTGAGCTGGAAAAAAGCACCGATGAGGAAAACCGCAGCAAAATGCTCGAAATTGTCTACCGGGAAGCACACAGTCTCAAAGGTGCTGCGCGATCAGTTAATATCATTCCAGTTGAAACGCTTTGTCAGGAAATCGAAGGACTGTTTTCCAAACTCAAAGAAGAAAAAATTAACTTCACACCGGATCTTTTTGACACGCTTCATGATGCGGTCGGGATTATTGAAAAATATCTATCTGTCCCGGAACCGGAACGACATAATTTTGAAGATACCATTAATGAACTGACGGAATCGTTGTCCGTTTATAAACAGGCGGAAAATGGATCGAAAAAATCCGGTGCGGAAACACCCCCCAAAAGGGAAAAATCGCCTGTTCAGGAAAACGAAGTCTTCCATGCAGCCTCTGTCCCGGACAAAATGAATAAAACGGATAAAACGAATAGAACGGATAAAACGGACAAAAGATCAACCGTCTCGGTTTCAACGCCGGAGCTGCCTCCTGAAACACCCGATACGATCAAACCTGTTGAAGCTGCCGGACAAACCCGGTTTGCACCTGACCTTTCTGCCAAATCATGGCTTGCGGATACCGTCCGCATATCCACGACAAAATTAGATTCCCTGCTGTTAAAAGCTGAAGAGCTGATAACATTAAAACAAATATTAAACCAGCATCTTAAACAGATTCAAGGCACCAGCCGTTCCATCGAAAAGTGGAAAAAACTATCTGATAAATCAAAAACCGAACTCCGTGAAACCAGGCTCCGACTCCAGGACACCACATTTCTGGATCGTTTTTCTCAGCTATATGACATGAATCATGATCAGATTGTAGAAACGGACAGTCGGATTAATGAATTATCCGCTTCCGTGGAGCAAAGTAATCGATTACTCGGCGGCATGGTTGATGAGCTTCTTGATGAGATGAAAAAGACATCTCTGCTTCCGTTTTCAACATTGTTTTCAATTTTACCCAGAATGGTTCGTGAAATTTCAAGGGATCTGGGAAAAGATGTAGATCTTGAACTTTCCGGCGGTGACATTGAAATTGACAAACGGATTCTCGAAGGTTTCAAGGATCCGCTCATTCACCTGATACGCAATGCCATTGATCATGGCATCGAAACACCCGACAAACGTAAACTGAAAGGGAAATCCCCCTGGGGCAGAATTCACCTTTCAGTTTCTCAGCCGGAAAGTAATAAGGTTGAAATTTCACTTTCTGATGACGGAAAAGGTATCAACTTAGAAGCCATTCGCAATAAAGCAATAAAAGCCGGGCTGATTACTGCTTCCCAGGCAGCTGAATTAACTGAGGACGAAACGATATCCCTGATTTCCCAGTCCGGTATTTCAACCAGCCCTTTAATTACTGAAATTTCAGGTCGCGGACTGGGTATGGCGATTGTTCAGGAACATGTTGAAAACCTGAGCGGATTGTTTGTTATTTCTACGAACCCCGATCATGGCACGATTTTTAAAATTGAATTGCCGGTTTCCCTCGCAACATTCAGAGGCGTCATGGTATCAGCATCCGGGCATGATTACATTTTACCTGTGGCTCATATTGAACATACCATTCGAATTGAGCCCGGCGAAATTAAAACCGCTGAAAATAAAACCGTCATTTCTTTAAACGGCCAGGCAATTTCACTGATATTTTTATCCGATATATTAGGTTTGGCCCACCCGAGGATACCGGATAAAAAAAATAAGAAATTTACCATGCCGGTGGTCATTTTCGGTAGCGGTGAAAAACGCATGGCATGTATCGTTGATAAAATATCCACCGAACAGGATGTTCTGGTCAAAAGCCTTGGCAAGCAATTAAGGCGAATCCCCAACATCAGCGGCGCAACAATTCTCGGAAACGGCAAAGTGGTTCCTATTTTAAACATGAATGATTTGTTATCTGCCGCTTCAGGAAAATTAGTCACCCTTGCCATGAAAAAGGCAATTGACATAAAGAAAAAAGAAGCAAAAAAATCCATTTTAATCGTGGAAGATTCGTTTACATCAAGAACGCTGCTCAAAAACATTCTTGATGCTTCCGGCTATATGGTCACCACTGCCATCGACGGTGAAGACGGCTATTATCAAGCCAAACTGGGAGATTTTGATGCGGTGATATCGGATGTTGAAATGCCGAAGATGAACGGGTTTGAATTAACCCGTAAAATCCGCGATACTGAAAAGCTTGCTCAAAAGCCGGTGATTCTGGTAACCAGTTTAGATTCGCGTGAAGACCGGGAAAAAGGGATTGATGCGGGTGCAGATGCCTATATCGTAAAAGGAAATTTTGATCAGAGTAATCTGCTTGAGGTCTTGGCACGATTGGTGTAGATCCAGTATTTGTTTAATAATATCGGAAGGGATTAATAAAAATACAATGAGAAAAGACTTTGAAGTAATGCTCGTAGAAGACAGCCGGACCCAGGCATTAAAATTCCAAATAATGCTTGACAGTTATGGCTATCACGTTACAGTCGCCCAAAACGGCCTTGAAGCGATGAACATGCTTTTAAACAGCCAGACTTCAATCGTCATAACAGATTGGATAATGCCTGAAATGGATGGATCTGAACTGTGCCGCGCCATCCGAAAACATGATTTCGGCAACTATGTGTACATTATACTTTTAACGGCAAAAGACTCTAAAAATGATATTATTGAGGGACTTGAAGCCGGTGCCGATGATTACCTGACCAAACCGGTAGATGATGCGGAATTGATTGCCCGACTGACCACTGCCGAGCGTGTGATCCGCCTGGAGTCATCTCTCAGGCAAAGAAATAAAGAGATTGCCCTGCTTTCAATCACTGATCCGCTTACCAGGGTATTCAACCGGGGCTACCTTAATGACAACCTTCCAAAAGCATTTAAACGCGCTGTCCGCTATCGCCAGAACCTCTCAATCATCATCTGCGATCTCGACCATTTTAAAAGCGTCAATGATGATCATGGACACCAGGTAGGCGATCTTGTCCTGCAAGCCTTTGTAAAAGCGGTGGACGGCTCATTGAGAAAAGACCTAGACTGGATGGCACGATACGGCGGAGAGGAATTTCTTATTGCGCTTCCTGAAACAGATTTAAACGGAGGCATCATAGCCGCTGAAAGATTTCGCCAGCAGGTTGAAAAATTAGTGATTCATGCTGACGGAAAAGATATTCAGATAACCGCCAGCTTCGGGGTTTCAGCAATCGATCAGGAAGGTGACAAATCCAATCTTATCACAGATGATCTGATCAAGGCAGCAGACCGTTGTCTTTACCAGGCCAAGGATCGCGGAAGGAATAAGTGCATTGGAGCATCCATATGATTAACGTATTAATCGTTGATGATTCATTGACCACCCGGGAATATATCAAACACATTATTAATTCAGATCCTCAACTGCAAGTTGCCGGAGAGGCAAAAAACGGTGAGGAAGCGGTTGAAAAGGCCAAAACGACAAAACCGGATGTCATCATCATGGACATTCAGATGCCCGGCATGAACGGTTATGAAGCCACACGTGCCATCATGGAAAAATACCCGGTGCCAATTATTATACACAGTACGCTGGTGGCACCGGAACAAACTGAAAATATTTTTAAAGCCATGCGAGTCGGCGCGGTCGCCGTGTCACAAAAGCCACCCGGTCTCGGTCATCCGGAATCTAAAATTCTGGTCGAAAAACTGCTCCGAAACGTTAAATTAATGTCTGAAATCAAGGTGGTTCGCTTATTAAAGCAAAAAAAACCCACCAAAAGATCAAGCTTAATTAATAAAAACAAGTTATTAGCTCATGAGCCGTCAATCGAAATTATTGCAATCGGCGCATCTACCGGTGGTCCTCCGATATTACAATCCATACTTTCAAACTTACACCCCAAATTTACAATACCCATTGTTATTGTTCAGCATATTGCCAACGGATTCCTTGAAGGGATGGTTGAATGGATTTCCAAAACAACGCATTTAACACTTGAAATTCCTAAAACCGGCGAACCGGTTCAAGACGGTCATATTTATTTTGCACCGGAAGGCCATTATATCGACATCACTCCTGCACGGACGTTTCATATTTATAAAATCAATGTAAAAGAGAACTTTAAGCGCCCCATCTCACATTTGTTTTCTTCAATTGCAAAAATATATAAAAAAACCGCCGTGGGTGTACTGCTTACCGGAATGGGCAATGACGGTGCCGACGGACTGAAAGAGATGAAGGGTCACGGCGCAATGACGCTGGCTCAGAATAAAGAAACCTCAGTTGTCTTCGGCATGCCGGGCGAAGCGATCAAGATAAAGGCTGAAACCTTTGTTCTCAGTCCGACAGACATTACCTCCTTTTTAAATAAAGTGTCACAATAAATTTTTAAAATAAGTCCTTAAACGCTTTACAGGACAAACACTTCCATGAATATTAGAAATGAATATCATATCCTGGCTGTAGAAGACAGTATCACCCAGGCGTTACGCCTTGAAAAAATCCTTGAACGAAATGGATTTACGGTTACGGTTAAACATGACGGCCAGTCTGCTATCAATTTTCTAAATTCAAACACCCCTGGAAATACACCGGATATGATTATCAGCGACATTGTCATGCCGGTGGTCGACGGTTACGGTCTGTGTCGCAGGATTAAAGCCCTTTCCCGTTTTAAAGATGTACCTGTTGTCCTGCTGACAAGCCTTTCTGATACTGAAGATGTTTTTAACGCCTTAACCAGCGGTGCGGACAGTTTTGTCACCAAGCCATACAATGAAAGCGTTCTGATTTCCAGAATCCAGACTATTTTTCAGAATAAAGAACACCGAAAAAAAATTATCGAAAAAGATGCTATTGAAATATTTTTTAACGGAAAAATGCATCAAATCCCGGACAATCCCTATCAGATTATCGACCTTCTGTTTTCAACATATGAAAACGCCGTCCAGAGAAACTCTGAACTTGAACAGGCAAACAGAGAGATTTTAAACACACAAAAACAGCTATCCAAAGCAAAAACATTGGCTGAAGCGGCTAATCAGGCAAAAAGTGAATTTCTGGCCAGCATGAGTCATGAGATCAGAACACCCATGAATGGAATCATCGGCATGACTGATCTATTGCTGGACACTGATTTAACTGTTGAACAGTATGAGTTTGGCAATACCATCAAAAGCAGTGCAAATGCGTTGCTGTCAATTATCAATGACGTGCTTGATTTTTCCAAAATCGAAGCAGGGAAATTCACCCTGGATTCAATTATATTTGACTTGAGGGAGGCAGTTGAAGAAATCACCGAACTGCTTTCCATCAAAGCGTATGAAAAAGGCCTGGATTTTGCCTGTATCATCAATCATAAGATTCCTTTTTTTTTGAAAGGTGATCCCGGACGATTAAGACAGCTCATGTTAAATTTGGCCGGAAACGCGATCAAATTTACTGAAAATGGGAACGTCACGATTTATGCAGACCTGAAACAATCAAGCGAAACCCATGTAAAAGTTGAGTTTCGTGTGACAGATACGGGACCGGGAATTGCTGCGTCAGAACTGGACCGTCTTTTTAAGTCCTTTTCCCAGCTTGAGGATTCAACGAACTGGAGTCATGGCGGCACCGGCCTGGGGCTTGTTATCAGTAAAAGTATCGCCGAATTAATGGGCGGTTCCATCGGTGTTGTTACAAAAGAAAGAAAGGGCTCAACATTCTGGTTTACTGCTGTTTTTGAAAAGGATATTTCTCATCCGGAAACCAAATTCAAATTATCCAAAGAACTTGCGTCAAAAAGAATTCTTGTTATTAAAGACAAAAACACACATCTGCAGATCATCAGTGAACTCTTAAAAACGTTTAAACTACCCTATGACAAAGCAGAAACAGAACAAGAGGCGATGAATAAACTGCAATCCGCCCAGTCAGAAGAAAATCCATTTAATATCGTCATTATCGATTATCATCTTCAGGAAAACCACGGAAAACACCTGGGCCAAAAAATCAAATCCAACGCTGATTATAAAAATATCGATATCATCATGCTGATCAACAAAGGGGAACGGACAAATGATGAGACCCTTTCCGAAAACGGATTTTCAACATATCTTACAAAACCGTTAAGACATGATCAGCTTTTTGAATGTCTGGCGGAATTATCACAATCTCCGCCAATTGTCAGGAAAAAACCGAAAAGCCCGATTGTCACCGATCATTGTATCACCGAAACGAAGGCGCAGGATATTTCCATCCTTCTGGTTGAAGACAATCGGGTAAACCAGATGGTTACACAAAAGATTTTAACTAAAAACGGATACCGTGTGGAAATTGCCAATAATGGCGTTGAAGCCATCCAAGCGCTTGAAAGGAATCATTTTGACCTTGTCTTGATGGATATTCTGATGCCTGAGATGGGCGGTTATGAAGCCACTCGTTTAATACGCTCTGCCAAAACAGATGTACCGAACCATCATTTACCGATTATTGCCTTAACCGCCAGCGCACTGGCGGAGGATAAAGAAAAATGCCTGACTGCCGGCATGAATGATTATATCGCCAAACCGGTAAAGCCTCAGGCGCTGATCGACAAGGTAAAAAAATGGTCTTGAAAAACCAAAGAATAAATTATCAGGAGACAGCTATGTACCGCGAAAACTATATAAATTCGCTTCGGGCTGAAATGGTCGCCACAGTCAAAGAGTACCTGACCCCGGTGGCTAAAAAATACGGCTACAGCGAGGTTCCTTTGGAATCCACCATCAAATGGCGCCCAATGGTTCTGATCCTCGGCAATTACTCTTCGGGAAAATCCACCCTGATTAATGAATTTCTCGGTGCAGACATTCAGGCAATCGGCCAGGCACCCACGGATGATTCTTTTACAATCATCACCTATGATGACTCTGCAGATGACACCGAAGAAATTCAGGTGACTCAGGAACGCGATGGTAAATTTTTGCTCAATGACCCGGATTATCCTTTTGAAATACTCAAAAAACACGGCCAGCGGTTTGCTGCGCATTTCCGACTTAAAAAAGTTAATTCCCCTTTTTTAAAGAACCTGGCGCTGATTGACACCCCCGGAATGCTCGACAGCATCACTGAACGCGACCGCGGTTATGATTACCAGGAAGTCATAGGCGATCTGGCCCAACTTGCTGATCTTGTTCTTGTTTTATTTGACCCTCATAAAGCCGGAACTGTCAGGGAATCTCATACCAGTTTGAGAGAAACCATCACTGCCCGTACTTTTGAAGACCGGGTGCTGTTTGTCCTAAACCGCATTGATGAATGTGCTTCTCTAAGTGATCTACTGCACGTTTATGGCACCCTGTGCTGGAATTTATCTCAGATTACGGGACGAAAAGACATACCGTCCATTCTTCTGACCTATTCTTCCCGGGCAGCCAAAAATTCAATCAGCCATGATGGAGATCGTGGTTTTTTATATAACCTGGAAAACCAGCGACAAAAATTAAAAAATTCTGTTTTAGAGGCCCCCCGGTATCGTCTGGATAATCTGGCAACATTTGTTGAAACACATGCCGAACGCCTTGATCACTTTTTGGAAGCCATTCTCAGTTACCGAAAACGACTCAGACACTTTGATATCCGGTTTGGTGTAATCGGCCTGATTATCAGTATAATTGCCGGCATTGCGGCAATGGGTACAGGTATTTCCACCGGCTTTCTCGGCGGTTTGTATGACCCGATGGCCATTGGTGCAGGGATTTTTGCAGCCTGCCTGTGCATGGGTCTCTGGATGCTCATACCCATGAAATACTTTAAATCCGTATTTCATCGAAAATATCTAAAAAATATTGACCGATTGATTCCACTTGAAACCCAGACCCGTAAAGACAGCTGGCAGGCTGTCCGGGAACTGGCTTACAAATATCTTAAAAAAACAAACGGCAGGTTCGCGCTTCGCAATATAAAACAGGAATATTCAACCATTCACCATGTTTTTATCGAAGGAACGCGTGAAATCCGAAAAGCGTTAAATGAGATTTCAAACATTAAATTTAAGGAAACAGCCCCCGGGACTGAACCGGCCGGCCTGGAAGATATCGAGAGTTCTGAACAAAACCAGGCCCCAGGTAACTCGGCACCTTTATCCACGTCATGAATTCAGACCTGAAACAAACAGACGAAAAAGATACTGCATATTACCGCGCTCTATATTATCTGAGATTCAGACCCCGAAGCCGAATGGAAATTAACCGTTATTTAAAAGAGAAAAAATTTCTTTCGGATTCTATTGCAAATGCCTTATCCCGTTTAGAAGACAATGGATACATCAACGATAATGATTTTGCCCGTCTCTGGATTGAAAACCGGCTACGCTTCAGGCCCAAAGGGGTTTATGCACTAACCGGCGAATTAAGGGAAAAAGGGATTGATGAACAGATTATAGAAGACGTTCTCATCGATTTTGATGAACCGAAATCCGCATGGGCGGCGGTTATTCCCAGAATAAAACGGCTGGAAAAACTTGAAAAAATCGAATTTAAAAAAAAAATATATAATTTTCTAAGCCGCAGAGGATTTGGCTACAGTATCTGTAAAGAAGTCTGTGATCAGGCATGGGAGCTGCAGAGCCACACGGCTGAAGAGTAAATAAGTGATGACTGAATTTTTCGTGATATTTTAAAAATGGCAAAAAAGATGATGACAGGAAAAACGCTGTATATTGTGGTTGTCTGATTTTTCCTGTTGTAACGAATCGCTATTGCAAGGTGCAGTGGGATGGAGATTTTTGCGGCGAGCACTTTTTTAACATTCTGCACTTATCCGACCTGCATTTGGAATTCCCACTATGTGAATGTGGTAAATTCATCTTTTAAAGCATCCGTCTGAATAAACAGGGCCAGAATGCCGGCAATGAAGGCGACGCCCATGGCCATGACAAAAGCGCCCGCATAATTTCCAGTGACATCAAAAATTTTGCCCATCAAAAACGGGCCGAATAAAACGCCGACGGCAAACCCGGTCATTGTCAGCCCAAGAATTTTTGGGAATTCGCGTTCCCCGAAGCATCGCCCCACCATAATCGGCAGCACCACCGCACTGCCGGCAATGCCGAATCCCTGGAAAAAAGAAAATAGTCCGATTGCCCGGTAATCATTCACCCAGCCGAGTTTTATAACAAAATACCACAGAACAAATGCTCCTCCCATCAGAAAAAATCCCGAAGACGCCATCATGTATTTCGTGTTATAGCGGTCGCAAAGCCATCCGTAGATAAATCGCGCCGGCAGGGTTATAAACAGGGCAAAGGCCATAAAATGGGTGGCAATAATCAAAGAATATCCCATTTGTTTTTCGGCAAAATTCTGGATGTTCATCTGGAACCCGGACATTACAAAAAGCTGGAGAACATAGACTCCGACCAGCAACCAGAAATTCTTGGTTTTAACCGCATGTCCGGCCGATATTCCCGCAGGTGCTTGAGTGGTTGAAGTATTATTGTCGTCCGGTGTTAAACCGTCAATATATTGCCCCACATCCGAAGGGTTGTTTTTCAGAAAAAATAAGAGGGGCGGAAGGACGAGGATATAATTCAGGACAGCGCCGATGCGAAATGAATTGCGCCAGCCGAATTCGAAAATCAGCCAGGCAATGACCTGTGGTATGATGAACCCGCCAACGCCGATTCCCATCATCATCAGCGCCATGGCAACCCCTCTTTTTTTATTAAACCATCTGGTAATGAGCGTCTGACAGGGAACGAGAATTGTGGCCGCACCGACAAACCCGAAAATCAGGTTTAACGCATACAGTTGCCAGAGTTGGGTAATAAAAGACATCATCAGAGTCACGGTGCCGGAGCAAACAACGCCGATGATAAAAATTCCTCGAACTCCGTGTTTGTGCATCAGGGAACCGATGATGGGGTTTGAAAACCCGAAAACAATGGCCCATACGGCAGCGGCAAGCATGAGGCCGGAAGTCGTGCACCCGAGTTCATCGATAAAACGGGGAACATAGACCGATATGGCATAAAAGCCGTTCCCGGCTGTGCTGATTAGGGTGAAAAATAAAAGAACGACAATCTTCCAGCCGTAATACATGTCCTCTTTCGGCACGGTTCCTGCCATTGGCAATCCTTTTTTTTATGCGTTATGCAGCGATGATCTAACCGTTAGGCCGTAGAGCTTTGATTTTTCGATTATGCGTGATAACTGATAATAGGTCAATATGATTAAATAAAATTCATGCAAACATCGGCAGGCACAGTGGCCTGCGTTTAAGAAACCATACGCCAAGGGGTAAAACTCAAAAACTCTTCGATAGAACTTTGCCGAAACCTTGTCCCCAATCCAAATTCCCTCAATCTAATATCGAAATATCACATCCAAAATAGACTAATACATTAACAGGCGGTTAAAAATTGCTGCATAAAATACTTGACAGCTTTCTTGCGATATTTTATTTCTGATCATGTTCAATGAACGTGATCAGTAAAATATTGTTGTGCAAAAAGCTTCCAAAGGAGGGGGGCAACATTTGGTTGAAGTCCGGCGATTGTTTATGACCTGTAAATTGAAGGCGATAACGTATAATGTCTATTAAAAAAAGGGGTGTAAAAATGAAATGGATGATTTTTATTTTCAGATGGAGCTATCGATTACGCATGCCGTTTCAAAAACTGGAAGGCAGAAATCGAAGTCGTCAGCGACCGGAATTGGGACGTATCACCAATGACGATGTTTATTTAATTTTGGAAGAAAGCTGGAAAAATTTTCAACAGTTAAGCAAAACGGCACCAAAGGGGGATACGGTCGGGAGTCGGCTGATGCTGAAAAACGGTGTTTGGTCTCTTGCCATGTACAGGGCCATTTTAAAGATAGTTGTTGAAAAGGAGTATGCAATTGAATTGTGTGGCGATGTACTTTGGAAAAATTACCAAAGAGCTGTCAGACGGGTTCGTTTTAAAGCCCGCTTGTTAAGCCGTAAGCCCCAAGAACAGATGAACCGAATGCAAGAGGTTTTTTTAAAGATTTTGGAGAAACCGGGATACGACCTGAAAGTTATCCAGGACCCCGGCGCATTTGCCTATGATATTTATCGCTGCCCGGTACATGATTATTTTAAGTCTCTTGGCCCTGAGGAGTTGGAATTTTTCCAGAAGACCTGGTGCACATTTGACTTTCCCCTTGCTGAACACCTCGTAAAAAGGGGGGGGTATGCGCGGCAGCATACGCTCTCCCATGGCGATGCCATGTGCGACATGCGATGGATGGCAGATACACACCCAAAACGTTAGAAAAGGGAAGATAAAACTCATGACACAGTATGACGAATTCGCATTCATGGATGCGACGCAACAGGCGGACCTTGTTCGGAAAAAAGAAGTTTTCCCCATTGAACTTGTCGATTCCGCCATAGATCGAATTGAACGGTTGAACCCGAAGATCAACGCAGTGATTACGTCAACCTTTGAAATGGCACGCGATATGGCAAAACAGCCTGATAAGCTTCCAGATGGACCATTTAAAGGGGTTCCGTTTTTATTGAAAGATATTTTGGCGGAAATGAAGGGGGTTCGGAGAATCTCCGGCACGAACTATTTGGATGATATTGTATCCCCCATAGATAGTGAACTCGTGAAGCGGTATAAGCAAGCGGGGTTGATTATTTTGGGCAAAACCAATGTTCCGGAGCTTGGCATTCTGCCGACCACCGAACCCAAACGTTTCGGCCCTTCCCGAAATCCCTGGGATTTAAGCCGGACGCCAGGAGGATCATCCGGCGGATCTGCGGCAGCGGTTGCTTGCGG
>JAQIBZ010000139.1 GCA_027858815.1 Desulfobacteraceae bacterium | reverse complement strand
CTAACGATGTTTGAATGGGGGATGTATCAATTAAAGATTGATATTGATGATTATTTGGGGGGGATAATTGGACAGAATACGGATTCAGAAAAAAAAGAAAAAAAAACATTAGAGTATGTAATGGGTTTTTCTGATTTTTATACATATGTTTCTTATGACTGGAATAAACAAAGAATTAATCTTCGTATTGTACTGATCAATAAAGATGAAAAATTATCTATTATATCAAAGAAAGATTTATGTAAAAAGCATACTGAGTCCATTAAAAAACATTTTTATACAACTTCAGACCCGGAAATCAGAAAAGAATATGGAATTTCAAAATTTTTTAAACATAGTCATTTTACAAAAAAGAATAAACCGGATGATTTTCAGGCTGATATTGAAAATATCGTCGAAATACGTATCGATATTCAATATACAAAGAATATATTTTTGTTAAAAGAGTCAGATTATGAAATTGTAACTTCTTTATCGCCTTTGATGGGTGATTACATCTTTTTTAAAGAAAATACGGATAAGCCGGAAGAATCTGATGACACGAAAAAATCTGATGAGACAAATTAAAACCTGATAGTGAACGACTTTAGATTTTCCATTCCGTCAGTTTTACCGGATATGCGATTGATGCGAGCATGCAGAGTGTTTTCGCGAAATCAGTAAGGCCGGATCGTCGGCCGGATGAAGCATCAACCGCCATGGTGAAAACCGTCTGGTCGGCTAATATGGATTTTATCAGTCCGGTTAAAATAGTTCGTGGTCCGACCTCAACAAATATACTGGTCCCGTGTTGATGCATGTTTTGAATCTCTTCGATAAAGTTGACCGGATTCATCAGGTGATTGCCAAGTATTTTTTTTGCATTTTCTTTGGAATCTGGGTAGGGCGCAGTCGTGGTATTTGAATAAACAGGTATCCGGGGATCAGAAAATTCGACAGAATCTATTTTTGCTTTAAACGGTTCGGCAGCATCCTGAACCAGTTTACTGTGAAAAGCGGCGGCAACAGGCAGCACCGTGGCGCGAATTTTTTTTTCTTTGCAAATCAATTTCATCTGGGCGATCGCATCGGTAGCGCCGGATAATATGCCCTGGTCCGGGCTGTTGCGGTTTGCAAGAACAACATCAATGCCGGTGGCTTTGATTAATTCATCAATCTGATTCATGGGGGCTTTGACAGCCAGCATACTGCCTTTATCTCCGCTTCCGCCAGCTTTAGACATGTATTTTCCCCGTGCGACAGATAAAGAAAAAAAGTCTTTTTCATTTAAAAATCCGGAAGAATAAAGAGCAGAGAGTTCACCATAGCTGTGCCCGCAGGTACTGTCCGGAGTTATGCCGAAACGGGTAAGCACTTTTAGCATGGCAAGACTGATGGCACCGATGGCAGGTTGGGCAATATCCGTGGATCGAAGCTTTTCTTCCATGAATATTTTTTCATTATCTTTGCCGGTTAGTTCCGGATAAATAAAATCCGTCAGCTTTCCGGATGGGGCAAACGCCTTATTTACGGTGACAAGAGATTCTCTTGCCTCAGGAAAGTTTTGCACCAGGTCCTGTCCCATATAGGTATACTGGCTGCCCTGGCCGGGGAAAACAAATGCCAGCTTTTCCGGACATTCAATTTCACCATAAAATGAATTTTTTGTGCTCCAGCAGGCATCATTATTATTTTCCAGATTTTCAATGGCTTTAGCGATGATTTCAATCGGGTTTTCAGATATTTCAACAATCACTAAAATTCTGTATGAATCTGAGATCAAAAATGAATTTCGGGTTTCAGCGGCAATCTTTTTTAAACTTTTTGGATCTGATGGTTCATTAAATTTTTTCTGTAAATCAGACAATTGATCATTTAGCGCTGTCCGGGTTGCTGCTGAAAGGGCAATGATTTCCGGAAACGATTCCCAGTCAGTTTGAAAGTTTGTTTCATTAAAATTGATTTCTTTGTTTTTCGTCATTATTTAGGCCTTTTAAAGTAAAATAAGTAATGTATAAGGTGAGATAACTATCA
Organism: Desulfobacteraceae bacterium; assembly: GCA_027858815.1. Classification (GTDB taxonomy): domain Bacteria; phylum Desulfobacterota; class Desulfobacteria; order Desulfobacterales; family Desulfosalsimonadaceae; genus SURF-3. Next base: position 292 of record JAQIBZ010000139.1, on the reverse strand, counting down.
ATCGATTTTATCCACTGATTGATGTTAAAAAATGTTTTATTTCAGTCAGGGGTAAAGGAGTGTATTTCCCGATATGGGGCGGCAAAGAGATTCCGTCCTGAACAATCATTTGACGACGCTTCACAATGCAGGCACCAAATAAAAGATTCATGGCAACCGTTTCAAACTGACGATTGTCCGGATTTTCCAGAAAAGATCCCTTTGCCCATTCATTAAATGCGCCCATGGATGGGCCGCACCATATCTGAAAATCCTTTATTCGCTTAAGGTCATCATTAATCGCCCATTTGGA
>JAQIBZ010000133.1 GCA_027858815.1 Desulfobacteraceae bacterium | reverse complement strand
AAGTTCAATTTCTGCGTTACGCTTCAGCCTTCGTCACTCAACGTACATTCGTACGCCTCGCTCCTCAGGCTTTGCGCGCCTTGAACTTGAAACTTTTTTCATTGCCATCTATATGCGTTGCCTTTGGACTTTTAAAAACAAAAAAATGACCCAGACAGAAACAAAACAAAATCCACCGATCCTTTACATGGGGCCCATCCGTGGCGGGACAGATCACATATATCGAAACACGTTTGCCGCCCATTTTGACGGGTATGATCTGGCAGTGGCCCCGTTTATCAACTGCATCGGTACCAACAAGATCACCCCAAAATATGTCCGGGTTTTGCTGCCGGAAAACAACACCGGCATGCCGGTCATCCCGCAGATTTTAAGCAAGTCTGCCGAAGGCTTTTATCGTCTGGCCAACGTTCTGACTGATATGGGCTATGATACCATCAACTGGAATCTCGGATGCCCGTACCCTCAGGTGGCCAGAAAACAGCGCGGATCAGGCCTGCTGCCGCACACGGATAAGATCAGGCAATTTTTAGACGAAGCCATCCCGAAACTTCAAGGAAAACTGACCATAAAAACCCGCCTGGGACGGGAACACAAGGATGAACTCTTTAGACTCATACCGATTTTTAATGAGTACCCCATCGAAGAGGTCATCATCCACGCAAGAACCGGAAAACAAATGTATGAAGGGGTGCCGGATGTAGACGCATTTGAAACCGCTTTATCCATGTGCAAACATCCGGTGGTGTATAACGGGGATATCCGTTCAGCCGAAGACTTTAAACGATTATCAGAACGATTTATAGATATCAGCCGATGGATGATCGGCCGGTGGGCTCTGGTAGATCCTTTTTTACCCATGATCATTAAAACCGGAAAAGATACCACTGAAGCTGAACACAAAGTGAAAAAAATGAAAGCCTTTCATGACGACCTTTATGATCAGTACACCCGGGTCCTGCACGGACCATCCCATACCATGGACCGCATGAAAGGACTGATGATGAGTTTTACTCTGGCATTTAAGGATAATAAAAAAACCTTAAAAAAAATTAAAAAAGCTCGCTCACCGGAACAATATGCAGCGGCTGTGAATCATTTTTTTGATGAAGAGGCCGAGTGGAATTGTTGATGCATAAGGGATTTAGGTGAAAGTTAGATGTAGCGGCCAAAAATCATAATCGACCTGGCCTGATTTAACGGAACAATCTGGGCCAGAATTAGGCATTTCTAAATAAAAAGATATCAACGCTCAAAACCATAACATATTACGTCAATCACGACGAAAATGAGATTACGTAAAGTTATCGACATGTTGCACTCCTGAAAAATTTTGGAATACTGCAGGTTTGGCCAAATTAGTCCGAACCACAGACAAACATTCTTGACAAAATAATTATATTGACGTATATTTTAATTGTTTTAATACGTCATTAAAATTTTGAGGTGAAATATGAATACGAAACTCACGCTTCGGCTTGAAGAGGAATTGATCAAGTCGGCAAAAAACCATGCAAATATTATTGGAAAATCCGTTTCTCAAATGGTAGCGGACTATTTTTATTTGCTTGATAAAAAATCTTTTAAAAAGTCTATAAAATTGACTCCCATTGTGAAATCTTTAAAGGGGTCATTAAAAAATACTGATGTTGATGAAGATGACTATAAATCATATTTGGAAGATAAATATCTATGATTATTCTTTTCGACACGAATGTGATTCTTGACGTATTATTTGATCGTAAGCCTTTTGCTGAGCCGGCAAGTCAATTATTGTCGCTTGTTGAACGGGGTGAAGTTTCAGGGATAATATGTGCAACCACTGTGACAACAATTCATTATTTATCGAGCAAAATTTTGGGGAAAAACAAATCACAAAATCAAATTAAAGATCTCATTACTTTATTTGAAATTGCCTCTGTCAATAGAACTGTGATTGAAGAGGCGCTCAAGTCAAAGTTTTCTGATTTTGAAGATTCTGTGATTTATCATGCCGCACATCATGCAGGTGCAGAAGCTATTGTCACCAGAGATCCAAAAGGGTTTAAAAAGTCTAAACTTCCAATTTTTAATTCGATTGAATTACTTAAAATATTACAAGTTATTGAATAAACTGATTATTAACAATGCTCACCGCTAAAACACAATCCATAGTGACTACCTTGCAATAATGAACGATTCGAAATCTTTTTAAGTTAGCTGCCCCCAGATATTGTATGTGCCGAAAACAAAGAATGTTACTTAAAGTTATCGACATTGTGCACAGTTGAAAAATTTTGCATTACTGTCGTTTTATAGCTGTATTCTTGATCTCTCCAAGGAAGCCACGAAAAAATGGGATACGTACGTATCAAAGGTTTTTCACACAATAAAAAAGCTGAAATATCTACAGGATATCAAAGGATTTTCTGAATTGGTAAACCACAAGATTTTGATTATAGCTATTGGAGTAGTTTGAATTGAAAGTGAGATTATTGTGGGCGTGCATTTTTGCAATTTGTTGAATAAAAATTGAGTTTGTACACTTTGTGAACAACGTCCCGGAACATGGTCGGAAATGATATTGTCCAAAATTGAACCATGCTAACATAATTTCATTGCACTTCGAAGCCTACTTGCCGATTCACGAATTTGAGCTATCCTTCCAGGCTCATCCTTTCTAGTTCCAGATTCAAATAATCCGCCAGTTATGCTTTGGCGGAAATCAATCATTTTTTGCTCGACATTGTTTCTTTTTAAGAATTTCGAATTTAGCTCGTTTATGTCATCATTTATTATTCCCAATTTTGACACAATTTTTCTTTCTAAAGGTTTCAATGCTCCTTTTTGACTCCAGTAATTTTCACCAAGTTCTTCAGCCTTTTCGATTCTTGAGCAAAGGTTTTTAATTTTTTCTTGATAATTACTGTCTTTAATAGATTTTTTTGTAACTATGTATGATACGGTTGCTGATATAACAACCGCAGTAATTTTATCGCTCCAGCCGATTGATGAAAAAAAATTTAATATGTCATCCCAACTCATTCTGGGCCTCTTTGATGTATTGCCATATTTCAGTTCTGTATGATGAATTTGCGTCTGAACATTGAATAATTAGACGATCTCGAAGCTCATTTTCAGTAAAATATTTTTCTCTGACAATACCACCAAAGGACTCTTCTAAAAATGAAGATCCGTATCCACGGACACCATTAATGTCTACTATTACTTGATCATTCGCTTTTAAGCTTGGAAGCAAAATGTCTTCACGGAAATGCTCTCCCGTATAATTCCCATCAGTTTTAAATCGGCCCGATGGAAACTTGGTAAAATCCTCTGCGATTTTAAGTGTTTTCTTTTTCATGGGATTATTCCTTTAATCGAGTTTCACTCTCCACTGAATAAATGTTCCACCAAGTGGATTTTTATACTGATAAATAATTGGCTCTGAATCTGGTGATTCTTTATACCCACCACAATCACTCATAATAATGATGTTACCATCTTTACTGCGGAGTGAAAAGTCTAAACACTGTCTTAGCCCTTTGCCTCGATGAGCCAATTTTGATCTTGTCCGCCCAACTTCCAAAGCCCCAAGAATTAAAGCTCCTTGGTTTGTCAGTAAATATTTACCGCTGATTACACTAATAATATCTTGCCAGAAGTTCTGTTTTGGGAGTGTGGCTGGAATTCCAACTCCTTGATCATAAAACAGCACCGTCATCATTTTTGACTTTCTATTAAAAGAACCCGCTGTCCACCACTGGTTTGGTAAAATTGGATATTTAAAATTTTCGTTTTCAGGGTAGGCATGTTGCACAACGTTGGTCATCGCCTCGCTCATTGCAATATATAGCCTTTCCTCATTATACTCAGCGCCAAGTGCAGGACCCATGCTTTTCATTAGTTTATCGGCAATTTCGCCGTCAGAAGCTTTACCTGTTAGGAATTTAAAAAATCTCAAATAATCATCAGAATTTTTTAAATTTTTATCTTTTTTTTTGATTTCCAATAATGAAAAAAGTCCCATTTCGTCGAACAGGCGCTTAACCCTTGGATGCCACTTTTTAGGTTTCCAGGGTTTTAATTTAATATCATGAGTTTTTCTCCACCGATCAAGTTCTGCAGCTAATACCAATGCAGCACCTGGTGAGATAAAGTTAATGGGTTCAAAATCAATACTGAATTTTTTCCTTGAAGTAAAAGATAATGCTTTTTTTCTAAATTTGTTAAAAAAAAATGCCACTTCCTCATAATTATCTTCAAAGCACATTCTTTCTGGTGCTGACAGAATATCGACATGTGAAGATCTCGATATTTTGTTCTGTCGACGTGGAAGGTTTCGGCGCCTTTCAATTCTTTTTTGATGGGCAATTAACCAAAGCCTCCTTTCCTTTGAGAGTTTCTTCACCGCTATTCTCTTTATTTATCAATCAATTCTATCAGTACAATTCCTTCAAATGAGATCTTTGCTGCAGATGGATATTCAGCATGCTGGCATTTTACATTATCAATCTGGAATATCTGGCTCATTACCTCAAACAGCTGATTTTGCACAATCGGCTATCACCAGTTCTACTTGATTTCTGGCCATATGATCTATTGTACATCAAATAGCTTTTTATCCTGCATCTCAACACCGGATAAAATGATGTTGGACTAAACCCAGTATAGGGAGTCTGTAATAACTTTTTTTTAAAATTATGGAAATTATATAGATTTTGGATGGTTCTGACAAGGATTAATGACGGGTCGGATCTGATGATTTTACTAATTATTATCTTTTTCCAGCCGCTCATTAGACAATAAAAGGGGACGTAAATTGGTGAAGTTATGATCATCAATTGATACCACAGGCCGAGTAAAACCTGTGATTAAGAAAATGTTTCAGGAGATAAAGGATGCCTTCAGCAGTCCTCACCATCAAAATTCAATCACCACTGAACAATCCAATAGCTATTCACCTCACCATGAGAAATTAGACAGATACAAGATACGCCATACCAAATAACGATTTCCCATTGATATGGCGTATAAAAACAAACGGATCACAACGACATCATTATTCAACGTTCAGCTCTTTACATCTTTCCCCTTCAGTCTTCTACCTTATACCTTCCACCTGATTTCCTATTTTTTCTTCTTCCTTGCTTGTAAAGAAAGACCATGGTACCGGGTCTTGAATTGTGAATTAAAAATAATAACAGTCAACAGTCCTCGCCATTAAAATCTACATTCCATTGCACCATGCAATAGCGATTCACCTCACCATGAGAAATTAGACAGGTACAAGATACGCCATACCAAATAACGATTTCCCATTGATATGGCGTATAAAAACAAACGGATCACAACGACATCATTATTCAACGTTCAACGTTCAGCTCTTTACATCTTTCCCCTTCA
>JAQIBZ010000017.1 GCA_027858815.1 Desulfobacteraceae bacterium | reverse complement strand
ACAGATTAAGATTATGATGATGATTAAGATTATGAAAATTGAGTATTGGTATCATCAATTTAGTAGACCATGCCCTTTGGGCTTAACCCAATGCCTGGCCCTCTGGGTCAGGATTTTTATTTCTTCATTTTTTGTTTTCAAGCGGGTCTGAAAATTTCGGGAGTATATTGTATACCGGTAAACGTTGGTTTTACGAATCTCAAAGTCCAGCTTTTGATATAATCTATTCGCCGGCTCCCGTAAAGGATGAGAAGTTAAATCGATTGTTTCTGCCCCCATTTCTTTTGCGAGTTTTATTGCGTGCTGGACGAGCAGGTTGCCCACCCCTTTGCTGCGGGTTTCGCTATCTACAATCACATCTTCTATCCAGGCTCTGGTCCCGGTTGGGATTTTAAAAAACACCAGCGTCAAAATGCCTGAAATTTGGCTGTTATCTTCGGCAAACAATAATTTAGTGGACCTGGATTTGATGATTTCCATTAGATCCGTTTTTGTCAACGGTTCAGCTGAAGATGATAATTGTGGCAGCAGCCGATTGAGTGCGTCCAAAAAAAATTCTTTGTACTCTGTAACTTCAAATATTTTCATGTGCAAACAAATCCGAAAGATATTTGTTTCAGCTTAATTGGGATAAATCCACAAAATCCAGGCCCAGCTTGTCTAATGTCTTTTGTGTGGGGACACCATTGTCATCCCAACCCCTGATTTTATAATATTTAGGGAGCATTTGTTTTAACGGCACTTTGGATTTTTCGTTTCCGGGCTCTAAAGGCACGTCTGTAAATCGTTTGGCCAACGAATCCTTGTCTTTTTTAATGCCTTCTCTTAAGTTAAACAGCCGTTCTAGGTTATAGCCCCGATCTCCAGCCCTGAAAAATCGGCCCAGACTCATTTTCATGCCGGTGGCCAGTTTGATAAATTTGGAATGGGGCAGCATGGGCAGGTGAATCGGTAATAAAGCCGGTGGCGCTTTCAGCAGTAGAATGATGAGAAACCAGGTGTATGTCAGGATTTTTGAGACTATCCATGAAGTTATTTTCATGCCGGGGAGTTTATAGGCAATGCCGGGAACAAACGAGAACGCTGTAAACAGGCAACTCCCACCGGCACCGATGGCAGCCATGAGATTCTGGTCAAGCATTGTCCAGCTCGGTTTTGACCGGTAGTGCTGGGGGTCTAAAGTCATTGGGCCGTTGACTTCAAAGTAAATCATGTATCCGCCGTCTAAGTGACATGCTCCCCGGTTGGCGGTTGCATATCCTAGTGCATGCCCGACAGCTGCCCGGGGTTCATAACCGGCAATTTCAAGACCTTTTGAATGGGCGGCAAATTCTTCGCCGCCGTATTTTTCCGACAAAAACCGCACACCTTCGGCCAGGTCGTCGCCAATGCCGCTCCGGTTTGCAATATCTTTTATTACATCAGAGATATTATCTTTTTTGCCGAACTCAATGCCGGTATCCCACATGCCCTTTTCATTGAGTTCCATTGCAAATCCGAGCACATTCCCTACAGTGATCGTATCAATGCCAAGCAAATCGAGTTCATAGTTCCATCGGATAATGGCATTTAAGTCATCAATTTCAAGATTGGATCCCATCAGGCACAAAATTTCGTATTCAGGCCCCTTGATTTGTTTGCCGTCCAGTTCGACTACCCGGCCGCATTTAATGGGGCATGACACGCACCCCGAGTTTTTGATCAGGTGGTCTTCGGCAAGTGTTTCACCGCTGATTTTATGGGCCCCTTCAAAAGTGCCCCGTGAAAAGTTTCGTGTGGGCATGGCGTTTTTTTCATTCAGGATGCTGACATATCCGGCAGTTCCTAATTTTGGGACAGCATCGCCAGTGGCCGGATGGTTTTGCAGCATCTTTACCCATTTTTTTACCCCGGATCGGAATTTATCCTTTTTGTCCAGTTCGATTTTAATTTTGCCTTTGGCAACGATTCCCTTGAGATTTTTAGATCCCATGACCGAGCCCATGCCGGTCCGTCCATGAACGCGTTCGCCGGAAACGATGACCGCATATTTCACCAGGTTTTCCCCGGCCGGTCCGATTACCATTTTCCCGCCTTTGCCCAGCGCTTCCTGGGCTTCTTCAGTATTCATGCCCCACATATGATCAGCGGATTTGATTTGAATGGTATTTTCATTAATATCAAGATATACCGGCTTTTCCGCTTTTCCCCGGATCACAATACCGTCCCACCCGGCACGCTTTAAGTAAATGCCAAACGTACCGCCGCTGTTGGAATGACCAATGGCTCCAGTGAGCGGGCTTTTTGCGGAGATGTCGTAACGACTGCTGGAAGGGGCACCGGTGCCGGTCAAAGGGGAGGTCATCACGATGAGCAAATTGTCCGGAGACATTGGATCAGTGCCGGGCGATAACTCGTCCCACAGTATTTTGGTGCTGATAAACCGTCCGCCCAGAAATTTTTCACGGTCTTCGTCTGACAGAAGATACTCGCCAGTGATTCCGGTGTTCAGGTTGATATCCAGAATTTTACCGGCGTATCCTTTGTATTTGCTTGCCATAAAGACTCCAATCATAAATGAAATTTGAAATTCTATCTTCTTTGTTTTTTGTCATTTCTTTTTTTATGCTCATTGATTATATAATATGCTTTCTTCCGCAAAGGTTTGACCTGAGCGTCTGTATAAAAAATCGTGGCAACAGTATAAATCACAATAGCCAGTGTTCCAAATATTACCTGGGTCATAACCCAGAAGAATTCATATTGCTGTATTAAAACAGTGCTGACCAGAGCTATGATAATAATAGTAATTAAACTACCGCCTAGTATACCATTAATGGTCGGAAATCTTTTCAAGGCGGCAATGGTATCATGCAATTGGTTGACTGTAATTCCCGGGATAAAATCAACACCGTCAATATTTTTATTTATGGGGCGTAACGGTTTCAGGCAAAGCGGTTTTATCAGGCCGAGAAGGGATATCTGTATGAATATGGCGAAAGGGGCCATTGTGCCGATTACAGTAATAATCGTTATAAACAGTTCAAATTGACGTTCTTTCATGACAAAATAATCGCAAAGAATTCCAAAAAATGCAGCCAGTCCTGCCCATAAGAACAGTGAGGTGCCAACAGCTACAGTAAAAGATGTTTTTTTCGAAATCGTTTCCATCAGGCTCATAATACCCTCCCGTAATTTTAGATTAGATAAGTGATGTCGTTTTGTGAAACAATATGTGCATTATTAAAACTTATTTTGCTAATTGCCGCTTTTAGTTTGCATAAAGATTATCAGGCACCCAATCGGATGTTCAGACTTTATTTTTTGGAGGGACCTGATCCATGATACACTCCGAAAGAGCAGTGATCGTCAGGCTAGGATTAACGCCCAGATTTGCCGGCACAACAGACCCGTCTGCCACATAAAGATTCGGGTAGCCAAAAAGCTCTCCTTTAAAGTTAACGACTCCTTTTTCCGGAGACTCGCCCATGCAGCATCCGCCAAGGATATGGGCGGTGGACAATGAATTAAATGCGGCTTCCGGTATGGCGCTTAAAGCGATACCATCCATTTTTTTCGCAAGCCTTTTGGTTACTTCATTGGCAACGGGAATATATGACGGCGCTCGTCTTTGGCCTTTAGGAACTTGAGAATTCTGGCTTTTACCGCCCAGTCGCCACCATCTGGGTTTATAATCCAGTTTCAAATAATTCTCATCAGTCTGCATGACCAGGATAACGGTCGTACTCGAAGCCATACCAAAGGGCCACAGCAAGGAAAGAAAACGTAAAGGATGCCGGAGAATGTTGCCTAAAAATCGGAATCCTCTGGGTATTTTTCCGCCGCCACCGGTTAAAACCGTGAAAAGATTCAGCAGTACATCAGACCCTTTGTTGTAACGAACCATTTCGATGTGGGTGGTGTCATCCGGGTGTATCCCGGAGGTGATGGCAACCTGATCATTCCAGTCAATGCTTTTGTCTCTTGATTTTACACCCAAAAGTGCTTCGGAATTAGTTCGAACATGATTGCCCAGCTCATCCGAGATATTCGGCAGCTGATTGTTTTGTTTGCATTGATTTAAAAGCTTAACAGTTCCCAGCACACTGGCGGAAAAAACAACGCTCTTGGCATTGTAAGTTTTTTTCGGGTGAAGCAAGCCGGTGGATTTTTTTGTATATACGGCATAGCCGTTGTTTGACGGTTCGACCCCGGTGACAATGGTTTCGGGAATAATGTCCACCCCAAGGCCTTCGGCCAGGTATAGGTAATTCTTGTCCAGGGTATTTTTTGCACCCACCGGGCACCCTACCATGCAGGAACCGCAAAAGGTGCAGCCGGTCCGATCCGGGCCCTTGCCATCAAAATAGGGGTCCGGGACCGTTTTTTCAGCTTCACCGAAAAAGATGCCCACATCATTTTTATGGAATGTGTCCTTACCGGTCAGTTCAATGCCTACGTCACGGAGACATTCGTCTGCCTTACCGATTTGGGGGCTTTCGTTTGCGCCCAGCATTTTTTTTGCCTTTTCGTAAAACGGCATCATCTTTTCTTTCCAGTCACCCGGTCCCCATTCCGGTCTTTTGAAAACTTCATCCGGGGGCACAAGAAGCTGGTTAGCATATACAAGACTACCGCCGCCCACACCCCCGCCATGAAAGATTAGTGCATGTTTTAACTGGGTGACCATCTGGTACCCATAGCAGCCCAATGCCGGGAGCCAGAGATTTTTTCTGATATTCCAGTTGGTTTTGGGGAAATCTTTAGTTCCCCATCGTTTGCCCTTTTCTAAAACAGCTACTTTATAACCTTTTTCAGCCAGCCGGAGTGCGGATACGCTGCCACCGAAACCGGAGCCGATAATGATGAAATCGTAGTCGTAAGAATTTTGTTTGCTCATAGGATCTCCTGTTGATTTGATTAACAGTGTTTATTGTACAGTCGTAGATTTCAATTTGTTTGAGCAAGATGGTGTTAATGTTAAAAAAACAAAAGCCGTATAATTGTGATTGTTGCGCTTATTATTTGAATTCAAGCTAATGGAAAAAATAGATTTTTTCAATGATAAAATTAACTATTACGTTAAGTATGCAAACAGGCTTAACGGAATGCCGCCCATTTTTTCAGCCAGCCGGAGTGCGGATACGCTGCCTCCGAATCCGGAGCCGATAACGATGTAGTCATAGTCATAAGAATTTTGATTGCCCATTAGATCCCCCGTTTTTTTAAGTGAACGTTGATTGTATAAAAAATATCAATAATTAGAGGCGCTTGTCAAATCGTTAAGGGTTTAAATTTCAGGCTTGCAGAATTCTATCGAAATGTGTATAATTAATGCAAACTATACACAGAGGTGATTGCTATGCGTACAAATATCGTTATAGATGACCAGCTTATGAACGAAGCTATCAAGTTAAGCCGCTTAAAAACCAAAAGAGCAGTGGTTGAAAGTGGCTTGCGTTTATTAATCCAAACAAAAAAACAAGAGCGTATAAAAAATCTGCGCGGAAAACTGAAGTGGGAGGGTGACTTTGATAAAATGAGATCCGATCAATGATTTTGGTCGACTCATCTGTCTGGATTGACTATTTTAATGGTCAAAACACATGGCAAACGAATATGTTAGATAATCTTCTTTCTAATGTTTCAATCATTATGGGTGATTTAATTCTCACTGAGATATTGCAGGGGTTTCGTTCTGACAAAGATTATGAAACAGCTAAGTCTTATCTGAAAATTTTACCGTTCCACGAAATCGGTGGTTATCCGGTAGCCGTCAACAGCGCGCAAAATTACAGGACCTTAAGGAAAAAGGGGGTAACCGTTCGTAAAACGATTGATATCATAATTGGTACGTTTTGCATCCTTAAAGATATATCTTTATTGCATGACGACCGTGATTTTACGCCAATGGTTGATCATTTTTCGTTGAAAGTTTTAACACCCTACTAAGAGACTTTATATCTTCAACGATCAGATACAAAGAAGGCACCAGCACCAATGTAATCAACGTGGCAAACAGGATGCCGTATCCCAGGGAAATCGCCATGGGAATCAGAAAACGGGCCTGGCGAGACGTTTCAAAAATCATGGGTGCCAGTCCGCCGAAGGTGGTCAGGGTGGTGAGCAGAATAGGGCGGAAGCGGTGGATGGCAGCTTCATGGATGGCATCAAAATGACCGATACCGCTCAGGTGTTTGCGGTTGGCAAAATCGATAAGTACCAGCGAATCATTGACCACCACACCGGAAAGGGCTACAACCCCAAACATGCTGATAACGCTTAAGCTGTATCCCATGATCAGGTGACCGATACTCGCCCCGACAATGCCGAAGGGGATGGCGATCATAATCACGAGTGGCTGGATAAAGCTGTTCAACGGAATGGCCAGCATGGCAAAAATAACCACCAAAGCCATCATCAGGCCCTTCATCAGTGCGCCCATGCTTTCACGCCGGTCTGCCATGCGGCCTTCAAAGCTGAATACAAGCCCGGAATATTTTTTCTGAAGATCCGGCAGGGTTTCTGACTTTACGGAGTCAAGCACCTGGCTGGCGGTGCTGCGGGGCCGGGCATCTGCGGATACGGTGACGATCCGGCGGCCGTCTCTTCTGTCAATGGTCGTATAGGCCCTGCCGCGGGATATTTCAACAGCTTCACGGATGGGCACTTCTTTTCCGGTCGGGGTTTTTAAAATCATCTCTTCCAGGTTATACTCGGACACCCGCTCGGATTTGGGCAGCCGGACCATGACTTTGACCTCATTTCTTCCCCGCTGCTGACGAAGTGCCTCCGCACCGTAATAGGCATGCCGGATTTGCCGGGCCACATTCTGTGACTGCAGCCCCATTCGGCGGCCTTCCGGTTTTATTTTAAAATCAATCTGCTGTTTTCCCGGAGAAAAGCCGTCGTCAATATCCACCACATTCGGATAATATGCCAGGGCTTCTGCCAACTCTTCACTGGCTTTTTCAAGTACAGAAATATCCCGGTGACTCAGTTCAATTTCAATGGAAGACCCCCTGCCGGGACCGCCGGCATCAGATTCAAATTTGATGGATTCCACATCAGCCAATGTTCCTACTTTTTCGCGCCATATCCGGGTGACCTCCGCAGTGGAAACGGGCCGCAGTTTGGGCGGCGTCAGGTATATTTGTACAGCCGTGGTATTGCCGTTAATCCGTGCGTAAATGCCGGCAGATAAGTTCCCCCCGCCATTTTCAGCAACGGTTTTCTGAGCCGCTGCAACAAGAATTTCCTGGATTTTTTGGGTTTTTTCAACTGCTGTGCCAAATGGCAGCACGACACTGGCTTTTGCATAATCAGATTCTACTTTAGGAAATAGTTCAAAGCCCAATCTTCCGCTTTTTAAAAATCCAATGGATATAAGCAGAACGAACACCCCGATTGACAGGGAAATATATCGCCATCGAAGCACCCGATTCAGAAAAGCACCGTACTTTTCCCGAACGAGTTGAGAAAAAAAGTGACTGAATTTTTGCTGGCGGGATGTTAAAAAGTGCATCAGGCCTTTTGTCCGGGGTTTTCTCTGTCTCCCCACATGGGCTGGCAGGATAAAGAAACTCTCGACTAAGGAGATAGCAAAAACACAGATAACCACCACGGGAATCTGTTTAAAAATTTTCCCCATAAATCCGGGTACAAAGAAAAGCGGTAGAAAAGTGATCATATTGGTTAATACGGAAAATGTCACCGGCATTAAAATCTCACGGGCCCCAAGGACCGAGGCCTGAACCCATGGTAACCCGGCCTGCTGGTGGAAATATATATTTTCTCCCACCACAATCGCATCGTCTACAACAATCCCGAGCGTGACAATAAAGGCAAACATGGAAACCATGTTGATGCTGATGCCCAGCATCGGCAGAAATAATAATGATCCGAGAAATGAAATGGGGATGCCTAAGCTGACCCAGAATGCCAGCCGGGCTTCTAAAAATATAGCCAGAAGGATGAATACCAGGCCCAGGCCCAGCAGGCCGTTTCTCATCATCAGGTCCAGCCGCTGCCGGTAGATTTCCGAGCGGTCATTTCTGGCCTCTAAGGTTAACCCGGGGGGAAGGATCTGGTTGATCTCCGTCTTTTTACGGTGCACCGCATCAGAGACGGATGTGGGGGTCTGGTCTCCGACGCGATAAACTTCTACCATGATGGCCGGTTTTCCGTTAAACGTGGCAAAATTATCTGTTTCTTCAAACCGGTCAGAGATTACCGCAATATCTTCAAGCAGGACTTCGGTACCCTCGTGAGAGGTGATGACCGGGATTTTGGCAAATTCGTGTCCGAAATCCCGGCGTTCATTCACACGGACCAGGACATCGCCGCCGGATGTTTTAATGGCACCGGCCGGCAGCTCAATGGCAGACCGGCGAATTGTCTGGGCAACGTCGTCAAGGGTTAAATTGTATCGTCTTAAGGAATTTTCAGGTATTTCAATGCTGATCTCAAAATCCCGGATACCACTTAAATCAACCTGGGTGATATCCGGGTCCTGCAAAAGCCGATCACGGACAATCTCCGCCATTTCCCGCAGGACCCGTTCATCCTGATCACCGAATAATGCCAGGGAAATAACAGACCGCTTGTGTTTTGCCACCGTAAGATTAACTTTTTCAGCATCCACCGGAAAAGAGGAGATCCGGTTGACCTCGTTTTCAATATCATTCGCAATCTGCTGAACATCTTCCCCTTCAATAATTTCAACAGTGACCGTTCCCGACCCTTCCCGGGCAGCGGCGGAAACCTTTTTAATGCCTTCAATGCCCTGAACCGCTTCTTCAATGGATAGAATAATGCCGCGTTCGATTTCTTCCGGACTGGCTCCCGGATAGACAACGCTGATACTGACAATGTCCAGATCAAAATCAGGAAATACTTCCTTTTTGATGTTGCCGGCCATAATCAGGCCGCCAATAAGAAATACCAGCATAATCAGGTTGGCACCGACCTTATGTCCGCTCATCCAGGCAATGGGGCCTTTCTGTTGCATGGGAATGGGCTGGTCTGGAACACGTTGAGCTGATGGATAATTTGAATTGTTCATTTGGTTAATCATGGTCTTCAATCGTTAGCAGCATGCCCTCAACCGGCGTGGAAAGTTCTGAAATAATCAATCGATCCCCCGGCTGCAGGTGATCTTTTACAATCACCATGTCCTTGTCACGCCAGATGGTGCTGACAGAATGGATCAAGAGCTTATCGTCTGCACCGGCCAGCCAGATATGACTGTTATCACGCAAAGCGGTACGGGGGACACGATAGGCGTCCTTGATCTGTTGTCCGTTGATTTCTGCTTTTACGTATTCCCCGATCAGTAGAGGCGGTCCGGTATTTTTCTGCCGTGTATTTTCATGACGGTTAATATTGAGCGGGTCTTTTATTGAGATCAGCAGCCGGGCCATTTTTCCTTCCGGTTCCAGATCTCTTAACAGTTTGATAACGGATCCGCTGGTGATTTCCCCGTTTCTATATTTAATAAGCGCTTTTGCGCCCACAGCCTTCCGGTCGATGGGAATGTTTATCCATCCCAGGCGGTCTGCGGGGACTGATATCCGGACCCAGTATTCATCAATATCCACGACATTTGCCAAACTGCCCTGATTCGATATTTGTGATCCGATGTCAACGTGTTTTGACCGGATGAGCAGGTTAAACGGCGCAATTACTTTTGTGCGTTCAAGGTCAAGCATTGCCTGGTTTAAATCCGCTTCAGCCGCTGCCAGGTCTGCCATTGTTTTTTCAAGATGCGGCTTTCGAAGGGCCAGTTCGGATTCCACGCTATTGGTAGATTTTCCGCTGTTTAATAATTCCCACTCCCGTTTGGCAACCGCCTGATGGCCCTGCTCGAGTTTTAAGGAAAAACGAGCCGCTGCAACATCGCTTTTTTTCTTGATCACTGCCAGTTTATAATCTGCATCATCAATTTTGAGAATCTCGGTTCCTTTTTTGATGAACCCGCCATCAATAAATTCCGGATGAACGGATACAATTTCACCGGCGATTCTTGATTTTAAAATGACTTCACGGGCAGGGATGACGGTTCCCATGGCAGGTATGATCGTTGAAACGGTTTCCGGATACAGCGGCTGAACACGCACCAGGGGGCTGATTTTTGCAGGGGGCTTTTTTTTCGCTGCCGGTGCGGAATGGATCAGGTACTTAAAGCCAACAAGACCGAGGGCGATAATGACGATGCAGACCGCGATCCTGATAATAATCAGCCGGGCATCAGACCCGGTTTCTTTTGTATGATTGGTATTTGGTGTATAATTATTCATTTTATTTCCATGTTTTGATCCGGGTTTATTCGAGCCGACATTCTTGATGCTTTCGTAAAAAGTCGGTTTCCGTCATTCCGGGCTTGCCCCGGAATTCAGAACCTGCTGAAAAGACTGGATTCCGGCCTTCGCCGGAATGACGACGAAGCTAATTTTCGACTTTTTGCGGTTCCATCATTCTTAAGCAAAAAAAATAACTGCTTATCCCGTTTACTCAAGTGGAGTTTAAAGTAGGCGTTGGGCCAAAACTTAGCACTGGATTCCCGCTACCCGCCTACGCGGGCACAAGCTTTTTAACGGGAATGACATAACATCTTTGATCATAAATGAATCCGGCACGTCATACCTGCGAAGGCAGGTATCCAGAAAAATCTTTAACAAGTATATAATACTTCGGCCTTGATCATCGTTTCGGCCAAAGCAGATTTGTCATTCCCGAATGTTTCTATCGGGAATCCAGTTATGTGCTATTCCGAACATAGATTCCGGCTAAAAGCATGCCGGAATGACATTGTGCTGGCCGAAACGATGACTAAAGCCAATACTTCATTAATTCAACTTGAGCGAATTAAATAAGCAAAATTAATCATTGCACTTCCGGTGCAACCAGTTCATCCGTCCATGTACCGCCCAACGCCCGGTAGAGGTTCACCCGGGCGATCATTATATCTGACTGCCGGGCAATGATATCCTGTTCAAGGTTCTGGACGGATATGAGCTGGGTCAGCACCGGCAGGTAGGTGTCTATCCCTTTCTGATACCTTGAGCTTGCCTCGTTTAAAGCATTTTGTGAGGCCTCCAGCTGCTTATCCAATGCGCTCACATGTTCGCGAAGTTTTGTTTCGCTGATCATGGCGTCTTCCACCTCTTTGATGGCGATCAAGACGTTTTGCCGATAGGCTGCCAGGTTTTCTGCGACAACGGCTTTTGTCCGGTCCACTTCCGCTTTCCTGCGATCGCCATCATAGATGGGGGCCGTCAGGCCGGCTGCCAGATTGATCAGCCAGTTTTCAAATAACAGGTCAAATTTGTCCGCCTGAAAGGATGCGCCCGCAGTCAGGTTAATGCTCGGCAGCCGGTCTGCCTGGGCAACACTCACCTGCCAGTCAGATGCCTCCAGCCTGAAATAGGCGGCACGTATATCCGGTCGCGCAATCAGCAGCCAGGCCGGAAGACCGGTTTTGGGTATATCTTCCGGGATATTTAATTTTTGTCTGGTGATGGATGTTTCAGCAACCGGGTTTCTGCCCAGCAACAGATTCAGTTCGTTTAATAAAAGGGCTTCATTCTGTTCCACAAGGGGGATCTGCGCTTCGGACCGAAAGACCACCTGCCGTTGCTGAAAGACATCCAACGCAGACGCCAGTGAATTATTATATCTTAACTCAATAAGTTCCAGTACTTTTAAGTTGGCAATGAGCTGGTCGTGTAATAATTGTTTTTGCATTCGTTGAGAAATAATGCGGATCCATGTTTCAGCAACCGTTGCGGTCAACGTCATGGCAGCAGTGTTTAAGTCTTCTCTTGTTGCTGAATAGGTGAGCAGGGCGGCTTGATTTTCAGAACGGATTTTCCCCCACAGATCAATTTCATAACTGGAAAACAGGCCAAGAGAATAGTTTTGAATGTTGTCTATTGTTTTCTGGCTGTTTTTGGTTTGTCTCCGGCCAGCAGATGCATCTGCCGCAAAATTAAGATCCGGATAAAAATCAGCATTGGACTTAACAGCCAGTGCATTTGCCTGATCCAGCCGGGCCCAGGCCTCTTTTAAAGTTAAATTATTATCCAGCAATTCGTGGATCAGGTTATTTAATTCAGGGTCCTGAAAAGTTTTCCACCAGCGCTGCTGCGGGGAGGATGCTTTGGCAAGATTGGAGAACGTCGCCGGTACTTCGGATTCAAGAGATGCCCGTTCCGGCGGAGCAAAAGGGGCGCATGCACCAGTCATCCAGGTGATGGTAAGTGTCAGGAATAAGCCGAATATAAAACGTTTCATCTTCACTTTTTCAAATTTTGAAATTTTCTGACCAATTTCAGGCAAAGCTACAAAATATGAAAACTGCTAACCTGAATTTTTCATGATCCTGATCCACTCATGATCGTGAAAAATATCGTTTAATGTTTAGCAGAGGAAGAAAGGAAAAGCAATTTGATACCTAAACTGAGCGTTTTAAATTTTTTTTAAATTATTTTTACCTAAGGAAGTTGATCTATTATAAGGTTCAAAATTTAAAACGCTTAATTTAGGTCATATTTTATTTAGTGCCTGACCGAAAACATCTAAATCATGGTTGTCATTACGCGGAGTGAGGAACGAACGACAAAGTAATCCCCTGTCGATAAGGAGATTGCTTCGGTCGTACCTCCCTCGCAATGAC
>JAQIBZ010000638.1 GCA_027858815.1 Desulfobacteraceae bacterium | reverse complement strand
ATAACTTAAATGTTAAATGGAATTTGAACTAAATCTTTATGGACCTCTATCAATTAGGCGTTTAAAGGGAGATGCGTTTGTGGAGGCCTGATTCCCAAGGCATTGGCAAAAAAAGGCCTCCCTGTGCGCATCCACGCAATTTTAAGCAACGCTGGTTGGTTACAGCGAAGTTGTTTTTATCAGGGAGGTTAAAAATTATGTATCACAACCTTCCATCAATGTCAAATATATCATAATTTCGGTAAGTTAAAATAAATATAGGCTTTTTGTTAGTAATACAGTATGTTACGGATGCCTCCGGCAGTTAATTTATACTGCATGGAGGTGACTCGTGAATTACAGCAAATTTTCAAACTGGATTTCAAAACAAATTAAAACTTCAAAGCGGCTTAATCCCGTTATTACAGCTTATCTTATTTTTCTTATGGCTTCTTCAAGAACACATACGCTAACTGCTGCCGCAAGATTTTCAGACTCATCCAAATCCAGATTCCATTATTTGTTAAAGGGTAACTCTGAGGTCGCTGTTTATGCTCTAAATGAATTGTCAAAAAAACAGGCACGTCAATTTGCTAAAATAAATAAAGGATTGTCTGCCGGCAATCTGCCATGGAATATTGCTATTTCTGTTGACGCCACAATCCAAAATCGATCAAGCTTACATACTCAGAATTCTAAACGCTTTAATCATGGCAAAGGCTTTGTTGTGGGTCACCAATGGACAAATATTGTTCTGCATATCAATGATAAGGTGATTCCGCTGCCTCCCATTCCTTTTTATACTAAAAAATATTGCAAACAAATCGGGGCCGAATACCAAACTGAAAACACACGAGTCGCCGAATACCTTAGTCAGTTATCTCTTGAGGAATATATTGGATCTCATGCACCTGAAAAGGTTGTTGTCCTTGCTGACAGCGGTTATGATGATCAAAAGATTCAAAAAGCAATCGCCGGCAAAAAGTGGAAATTCATCATAGTTTTAAAATCAACAAGAGGCATAAAAACTGAAAAAGTATATCAAAATACAAAAAAAACAGAAGACTGGAAATCAGTCACCGTAACCTTCAAAAATAATCGCAAAATCGGGTGGAAAACCATTCAAGCACCAAAGAATGGTGGGAAAAAAAAGCGGATGGAATTCCGCGTAAGACAGATCACAGGCTATCTTAAGAATTTCGGAAAAGCTCAATTGATTTGTTCGCAATTTAAAACAAAGTCCGGTAAAGGACAAAGAAAACACCTCGCATGCAATGATTTGAAGGCAACACCCAGACAGATCGTCATTGGCTATCGGCTTCGATGGGCAATCGAGATATTTCATAAAGAAATAAAAATGTTTCTGGGGTTTGAAGATGTATCGGCAAAGTATTTCAGTTCTGTCATATCACATGTTCACTGGGTTTATTGTGCCTACATTCTCTTGAATTCGTCTCCACGGGGATTTCCGATAAAAACGAAATCAATGGCGGAAAAACAATTAATGGTTAATAAGATTATTGAGAGCAAGAGACTATCTGCTGTGAATCAGGTCTTGACACAGGTTAAAGGACCACAAAGATTGAAAGTCTCTATCCAAAAGGCCCTCACTGGAGGTAGTATAGAAAAATCCCATGCGTTATGCGGGTTGGCGGGGTTTTAAATTATTTTCGTTTAACATTTAAGTATAACCATTGCCCTTTAGGGAACAGGATTCTGGGGACAGTGTATTCAATTCTTAGCTCTTGGAAAAAGCAGCATCTTGTCCTACCACTATACTCCCAAAACGACAGTATTGCAAAATTATTATTCTGTGCACATTATCGATAACTGTATGCCCCGCCGTCTGTTTTTTTAAGTATAGTGATTACACCACATCTTGTGGTAACGGAAATCTCTAAAAGTTGTGATCACACCTTAAGATGTCAGACAATTTCCAACCTGTGATAAGAGAATAATATTATGAAATGGAAGTTGAGACTATTTATGATATTGTTTAGGAAGTGCTACTGAAAAATATCCACTTCCTTTTCCACCTGTATCCCTTCGGTATAGATCAGCAATCCCGGTAAATACCCATGAGCGGAATCCGATAAATAAGCCGGTGCTGCGGCGGCTTTTTAAGGGGAGTGCCGCATCCATCTCAGCTAAACGGTTGTATTCTTTGACCAGGTTATCGATCTTTTTTCGGATGATTTTTAAAGATGCTTCGGAAAACTGTCCGGGACTGAACACAAGGCGTTCGTTGGGAAGTCCAAATGAACTGTCCATAAAATCATCGATAAATATGTTGCGGTAGGCCTGCGACAACGGCCCATTGGTTTGCCAGAATACATTTTTCGAAATTAACATGCGAACGTGATTATTCGGATGAAGCTCCAGTACACCGAGTTTTTCCAGCTTTCTGAGCATCTGGATTGCTTCTGTTTCAGAATATTCGTACTCTTCTATGATCAATGATACCGTCCAGCCATTAACCAGAAAATATAAAAAAATCAGAAGTTTTTCATTATTCATCAGGATCTGCTCCTGTTCAATAGTCAACGTTTTCGAAGTCTCCCGACCCCTTTCCTTATCCATCATCGCCAGGTCGTAAAAATCGATATCCAGAATGTGGCAAACATTTTCAAGCCGCGTTAGGGAAAACGTATGTTTTGAGAATAATCGTTTTACGCTGGCCTCACTCAGTTCCATCTCTGCTGCCAATTGTTTATAGGTGATGCCTTTGGCTTTCAGGTATTGTTTCAGTGTTTCCAGTAAATCAGCTGTCCGGTTCATTTGTCTGCCTTTTATTTCTTAAACTATAAGGTATCATATTTTTATACTTTGAATTTCAGACTTTCAATTTATCCTGTTATTCTATAATGTTCAATCAGCTTATGAATTTAAATAAAAGTATTTAATTTTAATATCACTCGATCTTCAAGTTTTTAGGTAATTTGTTCAAATCCAAGGCGGGAAAAAATTTTGACCACAGGCATACTGGTCGTATTCAGCGGATCAAAATTTTTTTTCAACGCAGTAGTTGGGCAAATTAACAAAAACTTGAACATCGAGTATCAGGTTAATAGGAGATGATATATGACCGTTCTAACCGGAAAACAATACATTGAAAGTTTGAAGGAAATATCACCGGAAATCTATGTCCGGGGAGAACGGATCGATGATGTGGCAACCCATCCGCTGCTTCGCCAGACAGTAAACCATATTGCATCCGGATATGACCTGGCACTGGAACCTGAAATGCGGGACCGGATGATCATGCGTTCCCCCATATCCGGTGAGGAGATCCCTCGGCTGTTGATGCATATTCAGCAGGAAAAAGAAGACCTGACCGTAAAAGCTGAATTAACCCGTGAGATCAGCGCACAGCGGATTTGCACCGGGTGCGGGTCCAACATGCTGTCTGTCACCTGGGCAATGATTTATGATATTGACGCAGCCCATGGCACGGATTATTTGAGCCGGTATAAGGATTTTATTATTAAGCTTCACAAGACCGGTGTTCCTTTTGCATGGTGCATGATGGATCCAAAAGGGGATCGCTCGCTGTCTCCTTCTCAGCAGCCGAACCCGACGGATCTCAGGATTGTTGAAAGAAAACCGGGCGGGATTGTGGTCAGTGGTGCAAAACTGCACACAACACTGGGGCCGGGTGCGCATCATGTGGTTGTTGTTCCGTGCAGAGCGCTGGGTGAAGCGGACAAGGATTATGCCGTTTCTTTTGCACTTCCCATTGATACAAAGGGTATTAAAATGATTGCCCGGCCGTCTCCGGGACCTTCCCGGGATGTATCCATGGAAAGTCCGTTAAGTTCCCGGTTTCTCGGGGTTGAAGCCTTAACTATTTTTGATAATGTGTTTGTACCCGAAGAAAATATTTTTATGTGTGGCGAGTGGGAGCAGGCGGTGAACCTTTCCATGTATTTTGCCTGTCTGCACCGGCAATCAAAATGCGCTTGCAGTGCCGGGCATTGTGATTTGTTCGCCGGTGCGGCAGCCCTTGCTGCTGATGTTAACGGGCTTGGAATGCATGTTTCACATATCCGCGACAAAATTACCCAAATAATAATGAACGGTGAAACCGGATACGGGTGTTCATTGGGGGCAGCCGTTAATGCGCAACAGCATCCCAGTGGTGTCTGGATGCCGGACCCCCTGATCGCCAATGCGGGGCTGAACACGATTCGGTCGAATGTGGGCAAACACCTGGAGCATCTTCATGATATTGCCGGCGGACTGATTGCCACCATGCCCACGGAAGCGGACTGGAACAACCTGGAACTTAGAAAGTACATTGAACCGGCATTAAAAGGAAATCCAAAATACACCACCGAAGAACGGTTGCGTGCCCTGAACCTTGTGCAGGATTTGGCCGCCTCCAGAACCACCGGGACATTATTGGCCTTTACGGTCAATGCAGCCGGGTCACCGGTAACCAATGAAATCGTTGTGAGCAGAATGTATGATCTTGAAAAACGGATAAGTTACGCAAAAGAAATTGCATCGATTCAGAAATAGAGCAATTGGTTGCATTACGGGCAATAATTTATCAGGAAATGATATGTTGTATCTTTTGTTTCTGCGCCTGATAAATTTGAACATCTTTCGGGTTCCAGGGCCGGAACCCTTTATTAACATATTTAAACGCTCCCCTTGTGAGCATCGGCAGGGATTGAAAAATAAATTTCAGGTAAGATCCCCAATTTTTACGTTTAAGCAGTATCCCATCTTTTAATAGAAAATAGAACTGAATCCCATAGACCGACACCAGTGTAGCCGGCATCCATATAAAAAACAGGGACAGGGTCAACAGCCAGGTCCGTTTTTCGAAAGCCGCAAACACATCAAAACACACAGCCTGATGCTCCAGCTCTTCAAGTGCGTGCCAGTTGGTGAAGTCAATTGCGGCATTGGACTGATCGCCTGTCCAGAACGCCTGGTTGACAATAAAATCCCGGCTGATAGCGGATGTAAAATGTTCAAACGCCGCAGGCATGGCCAGTTCCCACACAGGCGGTGAAATCCTGCGCAGTATCTTGATAAAAAACTTATGAAACTGTTCAAACGGGCGGAGAGCCGGGTACCCGCATTTTTTCAGCAGATCATTGCATCGCAGGTGCATTAGCGCGTGCCGGCCTTCCTGCCGGATCAGCGCATCTATGTCACGGACCAGTTTTGGATCGGTAATGTTGTCTGCATATTTTCGGACAATATCGATGACCGTTCTTTCCGAGAGGGGCACTACAATGGAAAGGGCGTTCATAAATTGAGAGGTAAACGGATCTTTCAGCCAGTATTTGCTGACACCTGAAAAGTCAAACTCCGGCCGGCGGGGCACAATATCAATTCCCTCAGGGGTTGAGCTGTGTGCTGTTTCCGTTTGAGATATTCTTCTTTTCATCCCCCACTCCTTATGTTTGCTCAAAAAGTCTAATGTCAATTTTAGGCATTGATCATCGTTTCGGCCAAAGCAGGTTTGTCATTCCCGAATGTTTCTATCGGGAATCCAGTTATGTGCTATTCCGAACATAGATTCCGGCTAAAAGCATGCCGGAATGACATTGTACTGGCC
>JAQIBZ010000624.1 GCA_027858815.1 Desulfobacteraceae bacterium | reverse complement strand
ATTCCCTGATTTAATGGCTTCCATAAACATTAACACTGGCTGAGGACATGAAAACCCTCTTGCATCAATCGTTATACTCACGGCTATACTCCTTTGATATTTTTTCTCATTGTAAATCCGATAAACAGGCAGACGATAAGCCCGACTGCTACAGCAGCAATTCCATGGGGGCCAACACCTTTGGGAGAACTGGCCAGTCCAAAATTATGAGCAATGGGAGCCCCCATAATCATTCCCAGAACAAAGATGGCAGCATCACCATCCCCTTCACCTGAAAGAAACAGCTGACGTCCGGGGCATCCTCCTGCCAGGGCAAAGGCAAGGCCAGCAAGTACCATTCCTGCAAAATTCCAGATCTGCATGGTATGGGCAACGGGCTGTCCTTCAAACCCGGGATTAAACTGACCCAGAACAAGATTTGTAACAAATGCAAATAGTACAAGAGAAATTAATCCCGTTAACAGATGAATATGGCGAAACAAAATCAAATCCCGAAAAGCGCCCATGGTGCAGAACCGGCTTCTTTGAGCGATAAATCCGATCACAAGTCCGATCACAAGGGATATAAACAATGGCGCATGCATGGCACCGGGACCTTTAAGACTGTAAAACAAGACCCCGCTTTTATTTTCTCCTGCCACCTGGGGATAAAGAAACATCAGGCATAAAAAACCCAGCATGATAAGGGGGAACACCAGGCCGACACTTTTATGGGTTGCCTGGCTTCTGCCCAGGTTGTACCCGTTTTTTAAAAAGAGAACACCGATCCAGATCCCTCCTGCCAGTCCCAGCAGGCCAATAATGGCATTGCCATCCCCACCGGCAAGGCGAAGCAGGGCACGCCAGGGGCAGCCTAAAAAAACCAGGGCGCCGATCATGGCAAAAACACCTAAAACAAACCGGACAATGGGTGCAGATCCGCTACGGGGTTTAAATTCTTTAAAACTTAATGCAGCAATTAAAGCGCCTAAAACAAAGCCAATAATCTCCGGACGCATATATTGCACCACACCTGCTCTGTGAAGCCCTAATGCTCCTGCAATATCCCTTTCAAAGCATGCCACACAGATCCCCATGTTTCCCGGGTTCCCCATTTTCTGCAAAACCCCTGCAAAAATACCAATAACCGCACCAACACAGATAATACCCCATCGGCCGGCAAAAAAATTCTTAACCATTTTATTTCATCCTTTTAAAAATATTTAGTATAATTTAACTCACCACGGTTGAGCATCTTTTCCACAGGTTGTTTGGAAAGTCCAATTGATAATTTAAATTTGGAAAGTGGTTTCCATAGAAGAAGTCAATACAGGCTATGATATTTCTGTTTTTAATTGAAGCAACCATTGAAATCATTGATGTGGAAATGGGCAAAGAGCCTGTCCAATAAATTTATTGGACAGGCAGAGTCAATCTTTAATAACCTCCCTAAACCACTGAAATGGCAGTCTTTTCTGATGAATGATCTGATTTTATTTACCGACATTCCCGCAAAGGTTCAAAAAGCCTCTATAAAACACAGCCTGAACAAGGCGAAGATATAAAAAGCATATCTGAACAAAAGCGCTTGCAAAACTTGAACAGGTATCTGACAAGGCTTTTCACGAGGTCACCCAAAAAGGGTTTATCCCGTTTAAAGATCAGAATAATAATCTTTTGCCAAAGCCTAAACTAAATGAATTCAGCGCAAGAGCAATCCAGGTATTTGCAGAACATCTGGAAAAAACAACTAAAAAAAATAAACAAACAAAAGACAATCTTCAACAGGAATTTTGCACTGAGATTAAGGTCGCGTTGATGACACGTCTTGGCATCACTCTTACTCGTATCGCCCAACGGTTAAATATCCACAGAGAAACTATTTCAAAATATGCCCAAAAAAATAATGGGATTTTTAACAAAATTCTTCTGCATTTTAAAAATGGGTCCTGTATCCTTGATATTGCTCAAAAATATTTTATTCCGCAACCTTTGGTATGGTCTTGTGCAACCTATACCGGGATGGACACGTTTATGCTACTGGTGTAATTGAAGTCTATGATCATGATTTTCCATATCTTGCAGAAGGAATAGTAATTCCCCGCCTGTGGGAAAAGGCACTGGGTTGGGTTTATCCGTCTCTTACTTTATTGTCACTGACAATCATAACGGTGAAATGAATGTTATTTCAGAACCTGGCAAAGGTGCCAAATTTATTATCAATCTGCCTATCATGTGATTTAAAGGCAGACTTTTTTGGCCTGCTGGTTTGGATGCAGATATACGTTAAATCCTGCTACAATTCATGTGTTTTAATAACATCGCCTGAAAACAGATGCTGTATGGTGCCATTTTCATTTTCAAGTATCAGCGCGCCATTGGTATCAATATCAATCACTTTGCCGGTATGAATTTTGCCCAGTACATCAACTTCTATTCTTCTGCCCTTGATATTGGCTAAATCTTTCCATTGTTGCAGGATAGGCTCAAAATAGGTATAATAGTATAATAGGGTCGGGCCACACCAACTAATTGAAATAACAATAAATAACCTCTAAAAACACCCTGATTTTGGGTCTATTTTTAACTTTTCAGGGGCAAAAAGAGCCATATAGGAAAATCAATACTTTGGCCAGAGCCAAACGACATTATATTCCAGGCCAGGTGTGGCATATCACTCACCGATGTCATAAACAAGAATTCCTGCTTAAATTCGTAAAGGATCGGAAGCGATGGATTCAATGGCTATTTGAATCAAAACGCCGCTATGGATTAACCATTTTAAATTATGTTGTCACATCCAACCATATCCACCTGCTGGTTGTTGATGATAAGGATAGGATGACTATCCCCAGGGCCATTCAACTGACAGCCGGTCGCCATGCACAGGAATTCAATCAAAGGAAGAAGCGAAAAGGCGCATATTGGGAAGACCGATATCATGCAACCGCCATCGAAACCGGCAACCACCTTTTGCGATGTATCGTATATATCGACCTGAATATGGTGCGCGCCGGAGTCGTATCCCATCCTTCGGAGTGGGCTTGTGGTGGTTATCATGAAATCAAGTCACCACGCCGAAAATGCATTCTCATAGATTATAAAAAACTTGCCGGCCTTTCCGGCTGTGATTCTTATGCTACATTTCAGAGCTTGCACAGAAATTTAATAAACAATGC
The DNA here is from genome assembly GCA_027858815.1 of Desulfobacteraceae bacterium. Lineage (GTDB taxonomy): Bacteria > Desulfobacterota > Desulfobacteria > Desulfobacterales > Desulfosalsimonadaceae > SURF-3. The sequence continues at coordinate 819 of JAQIBZ010000624.1, read as the reverse complement.
AATAGAAAATGACAAGAATAAGCGGGAAGCAAGATGGAGCCAGAGTATTGCTGTAGGCGAAAAGCAATTCGTTACCGAGATAAAAAAGAGGCTTGCTTCAAAAGCATTGGGAAGAAAAGCACAGCCTTTAGATGATGGATTTCAGCTTCGGGAAGATATAAATGCCCTATAACGCTGATTTTGATGCCGAAAACAGCAAAATAGCCCCCAAAAACACATATAAATGGGATATATTTTCTGGAATTACGAAAGGTTAGTGTGGCCCGACCCCATAATACACATTATATAAAATGGGGTAAGCTTTCAGTGTTTTTTGAATCATGTCCATATTTATAACAAAAATCAATATAGTATCGCAGCCATTTCCTAAAGAGATTATGATTTTCAGATGAAATTCTGTTTTTTATTAATTGGACGTCAAATTGATTCAATAATTATTGAGGTATTTTTTCCATCATGATATCCCTGTGTTAATATCACCCTGAGATGAATGATATGCGGTTAGAAAATATAAAATATCATCCAATAATTGTCAATTAAATCTTTTTGGATGAAAGATATGCGGACAACCGCTCAATTACTTGTTATCTGCAAAAAGCAACCAACTCTGCGCCAGAGTGTAGTGTTATGAAAAAGTGGCAAAAACTAAATCAATAAGGACGATAGATGAGTAAAGAACAAGAACGCGCAGAACTACACAGTACCATCTGGCAGATTGCCAATGATTTGCGTGGTAGTGTCGATGGCTGGGATTTTAAGCAGTATGTGCTTGGAATGCTTTTCTATCGCTTTATTAGCGAAAACCTTACCAATTATATC
>JAQIBZ010000221.1 GCA_027858815.1 Desulfobacteraceae bacterium | reverse complement strand
ATATATTCACCTCTTCCATGTTCCATGCTTCTGCAAGTTTGCCGAATTCTGCCTCGGTGCCCTTATGACCGCCGCTGTAAAGCGTAATTTTTGAAATGTCTGTCATTTGCTTCTCCTGAGTTTATTCTAAGATATTATGCGAATATGCAAAAAAAAACACCCTGCCGCTTTTTGGAAGGGTGAACGTTTAATATAATTCATCTTTTGGGTATTACAACCCTGTCAATCATATTTATTTCTCGAGCAATAAAAGATGACAAGCATCATACAGCCAATACAACAAAACTTCTTTCTTTGTAAGCGTTCACAGGGCACCGCATCTGCTTTGTTCCCGGGCACTTGAAGTACGACGAGTACGTCTTCGTCCCCGGCGCCTCGCATCTGCGGTGCCCTATAAACGCTTACAAGCCAATGGCTTACGAAAATTTGATAATTTCGACCCCGTGAATGGGTACCTTTCTTTTATTTATCGCAAAAATAATATCCGAATAATCCGGCCAACAGAAATGTTTACAGATATCCATTTATCTTATATTGATGAACTCGTAAAAAAATGTTTAGATACCCAGTTTTTCAATTACCATCTTTCCAACAGCTTCCCAGTCAACGCATGGGCGATAAAAACCCTCCGGATGAATCAACGGACAACCAACTGCAGAATCGTCAATATACAAATTTCCGTATGACTTAGGGCTTGATGTCCACTCAAGCTGATCAGGATTTTCATTGACGCCAAACAGTTTGACACCTTTCTTTTCCAGGTAATCGACTGCCGCAGAAAGCACATTCCCATATTCCCGGCCATCGGATCTCATAGTGAAAAGAATTATCAGCGCTCCGGCTTTCCGGAATTGTTTCAGCCACTCGATTGCCCCGGGAACAGGCGCACCAATATCCGGAAAGCGGTGATCCACAATCGTTCCATCAAAATCTACACAGATATACATATTTCCCTCTACTTGACATATTACAGCTTCACCATTTACCCCTTGCCAATGAACTGAGCAAACTCATGATAAAACCGGCAAACAAAAAAACTCTCTACATCAGCCCCTCTCATCATTCCATTACTGAACAGAGGGGATATCAATATTTTTATTTGCGTTCTTAATTCTATCCATTGCTTCTTCAGCTTGTCTGGCGACTTCTTCAGCCTTCTCGGTCGCCTTGCTCCGTTCCACACCATCAACTGTTTCGCTGTTCATATCTTTCATGGTTAAAATACCTACAATCAGCATGGCAATTAAAATGACAACAAAAAATGCACCTCTCATTAAACCGTCTCCTTTCTTAAAAAAATTATCCGCGCAATGATTACAAAGTATCCTGTAGAATCTATCTTTTAATCCGGAATCATATATTCGATTTTATCCGGCCATCAGCAGAATCACCACTGCACCGGCAAACATCAGCATCGCTCCTAAAAACCGCATCAGAAAATTTTCTTCATGAAATACCAGTCCGCCGAAAATCACGCCAAATACTATACTGAGGCGTTTGATGGACATCATATACGCTGCCTTAGTCATCGCTATACCATATCCGTGAAAAATGATATGGCAATAGAACAACACACCGGCCACCATCCCTTTCACGGGATACGCGACAAATGTTTTGAGCCTTATTTTTCCAAACAATAGAAAAACAACGATGATCATCAGATTCAAAACTGCAAAAAATGACATTTGAAAGAATAATACAGATGAGTGCAGAATTGCCACTTTTCCAAGGACGGCGGAAATACTGAAAACAAATGATACAATCAGCATCATCCATGATCCGGTTTCTTTAAAAACCGCCCGCAATGGACCTGAAAAGGATCGATTTTTCAAATCAATATTTAACACATAACTGCCTACACAAACAGCACCAATGCCGGCAATTCCCCAAATATCCGGAACCTCATTTAACATAAGATAACCGGTTCCAATCATAAACACCGGCGTAAACGCGAGATAGGGCACAGTCAGTGATAACGGAGATATTTTAATGGCCGTAATATACATAAAAAAAGGTATTGCATTAAACGGCAAACTGATTAAAAACGTGATATAAAAAATCCGGTCAAGGCACGGAACACTGATAAACAAAAGACTGATTGCGCATAAGGGCAAGCTGTATAATAGAGGGAATACAAACATCTCGTAAGCTGACAGATGGGAAAACCATTTCTTTACACAGGTATCATGGACAGCCACAGACAGTGCTGTTAAAAATGCAAACATAAACCAGGTCATAAATTCCATCCATTACAAAGATATCCCAAAAAATAATTTTTCGGAAGTCTTTAATGATAATAAGTTCTTTGAAATCATACAATGGATAATTCATGCCCCTTGACTTTTATACTCTGATAATAATAATGGTAATTGAAATTAAAATTTATAAAGGAGACACCCATGCCGATATATGAATTTCAATGCACTGAATGTGGCGAGAAAAAAGAAATCCTGTTTAAAAGCAGTGATGAAAAAGTGGAAATGAAATGCGAAAAATGCGGATCTGAAAACCTGCAAAGGGTTTTAAATTCAACCAACTTTTCCGTATCCGGTGGCGGATCAGGGACCAGCGCTTCCGGTGCGACTGCAAGTACGCACAAATGCTCCGGTGGTTCCTGCACAACGTATGACATTCCCGGCCCCACCAGATAGACAAATAATAAACAATTTGAAAATCTGATTCAGATTTAAAAGCCCATATTGCAAAAAAACCTGCTATGGGCTTTTTGTTTAAAAAAAAATCAAACCATCGCCACCTGTGATCAAAAGCTTATTGCTTTTAATGCCATCATATAACTGACTCTATTGCCGTCTGCATGATTTCCAGGCCTTCATTTAATTCTTCTGCTTTGATATTCAGGGCTGGAAACACACGAATGCCGTTGCCCTGGGTCTGCCGTACAAAAAGTTTCCGCCCCAGGCATTCATCACTCACTTTTCGAGCAATTTCCGAATCAGCAAACTCAATTAACAGCAGCAATCCTTTGCCCCGGATGTCTTTAATGATATTCGGATATTTTTCTTTCCATTGCCCCATTATTTCAAGGCAGATACGGCCCATGTGCTCAACATTGGCGGACACATCATTATCAACGAGATACGTGATGACCGCATGGGCCACGGCACAACCCATCGGGTTGCCGCAGAACGTGCCCCCATGATCACCGATCTCCAGACGGGATGCAACTTTTTCAGACATGGCAAATCCGCCAAACGGGAATCCGCCGGCAATACCTTTTGCCATGGTCAGAAAGTCCACCTTAATCCCCATGGCCCCGGTCACAAACATGGGACCGGTCCGGCAAAAACCGGTCTGGACTTCATCGGCGATTAAGAGCGTTCCGTTTTCATTGCAAAGCCGTTCTGCTTCTTTCAAATATTTCTCTGACGGAATATGCACACCGCCCTCGCCCTGGATGGGTTCAATAATAAATGCCGCAACATTTTCATCCAGCGCCTGTTCCAGATCATCCAGGTCTCCATAGATAACAAACCGATAATTAGGCATCAGCGGATTAAATTTTTCCCGATGGCTGGCCTGGCCGGTCGCAGACGCTGTACTGATGGTCCGGCCGTGAAAACTCTGGTGAGTAGAGATAACATCCAGTCGATTCGTGACTTTTCGGGCCAGTTTGATTGCCGCATCATTGGCTTCCGCACCGGAGTTTGAAAAAAATACATGAGTTAAATGCGATGGTAACACTTTCATCAAAGACGAAATCAGTTCCGCCCGGGCCGGTGAATAAGTCAGCCCGGAGTTCGGATTCTGGAGGATCTTCTTGCTCTGTTCGACTATCGCTTCGGTGATCACCGGCTGGGCATGACCGATACATGTCACTCCCCACCCTGAGGTAAAATCGATGTACCGGGTACCCTCTTCATCCCACACAAACACCCCATCTCCCTTTTCGATGGATATTTTCTGCTTTACAAAAAACGGGGCCATATATTTGTCTTCAATTTCAAACGTGGCTTGACTTTTCATGATGTTTTTATTCCTTCTTCTTTGGTGATAAATTTATAAGGCAATCACTTTACAACTGACCGCATCATACAACTTAGATTGGAAGCATCTATTTAGTTCCCCTTCAACCCGGCTTTAGTGATCACATCTTTCCCGAATTTCTCCGCAATCGCATCAACTGCAGAGTCGACTTTTTCCCACTTTTCCACCCCGTCATCCGATCCGGCAAAAAGCTCCATCTGAACCGCCTGTTTTTTATCATCAAAATCGGAGACGCCAACACCAATCAGGCGCACCGGTTTTCTTAAAAAATATTCATCCAGCAGAATGACAGCTGCCTGATAAATCTTTTCCGAAGAAAAGGTATAACAAGGCATTTTGGTCTGACGGGTTACCTGTTTAAAGTCGGAATGTTTCACTTTCAAGGTAACGGTTCGGGCTTTGCAGCCTTTTTTCCTGAGCTGGCGGCCCACATCTTCGGAATGCTTGAGCAGATATTTTTTTAACCGATCCTTGTCCGCCATATCTGCTGCCAGCGTTTCCTCGGTACTGATGGATTTTACCGGTCGATAAACGTCAACCGTTGAGCGGTCAATTCCGTTGGCCAGCTCATATAACCGGTTGCCATATTTGCCTAATCGGGTCAATAGCGTTTCCCTGGTATATTTTTTCACATCCCCTAAAGTGACAATACCCATTTTCCCCAGATGCCCGGCGGTCTGCTTCCCCACGCCGGAAATTTTCCTGACTGGCAGCGCTTCAATAAATAAATGCATATCCTCCGGTGAAATATATGTCAAGCCATCCGGTTTATCCATATCAGAAGCGATTTTAGCCAGAAATTTAAGCGGCGCAATCCCCACAGAACAGATCAGATGTGCTTCACTTTTAATTTTCTGCTTAATTTTCATTCCAATTTCATACGGCGTGCCGAATATCGATTCACAACCCGTGATATCTAAGAATGCTTCATCAATAGACACCTGCTGGAAAACCGGAGTAAATGACGATAAAATGGACATAACCTGAATTGATATTTCCTTATACCGATAACCCCGAGGACGGACATAAATTCCCTGGGGACATTTCTGCCTGGCCTGAAAAATCGGCATGGCAGAATAAACGCCGAATTTACGGGCTTCATAACTGGATGCGGCCACCACGCCCCGATTGGAGGTCCCGCCCACAATTACCGGTTTACCGATAAGCTCAGGATTATCCAGTTGTTCCACTGAAGCAAAAAACGCGTCCATGTCAACATGGATAATCATATTATTTTTCTTTTGATTCTATGGGCAAGCCCTTTGTCATAAGTCATCTCAATTATATATATCACAAAACGACTCGAATCAAACGGTACGTTGCTTCGGAATAACAGAAAAAATCACCATCGTTGACTGAAAATCCTATTTATTTCCTGCTTATCCTTGATCTTCCCCCTTACGTCACGATATAAATTATACATGATGGATTGCTACAACGCATTAGATGGGACTTTTTACGACGCCATCATACATAATCCTGGTAGTTTTACATAATATTTATACGGAGTCAGACAAATGAATACGAATTCTTCAAAAAACCAGCCCTGGAATCCCCTGGCACCGGATAAAATCAACAGCATCCGTCAAATCTTTTCAGACCTTTTTCCGGATGCTGAACACGGCGATATGGCAAAGCGTATTTCCGAATACTGGATCAGCAATCTTAAAAAAACCTGGGAGAAAAAGTCTGACAACATCAAAGAAAAAGATGTGGCATATCATCCTGACGATCCTTTATCCCGAATCCGCCAAAACACTGTTGTCATCGCCTATGCGGACAGTGTTTATGAAAATGATGAGAAAACATTAAAAACCTTAGATGATTTCTTAAGCCGATATTTTCCGGCTGTCAGCGGACTGCACATTTTACCGGCCTGCCTGGTAGCCGCCTACCGTTTCAATGACGGATATTTTTCCCAAATTGTACGCGACGCTGTTCATCCGACATTCGGCACGAATAAACAGTTTACAAATCTTGCGGAAAAATATTTTTCCATGACTGATTTTGTTTTAAACCACGTGGACATCGATAATCCCAAATTTCAATCATATCTAAACGGCAACGATGTTGCCGGAGACTGTTTTTTTGTTTTTTCTGAAAACGAATACCAAAACCGCCTTTCAAACGGTGATTTTGATCAGATCTTTCGACCCCGCCCGTTTCCATTATTCACGATTTTCAGAAAAACCCCGACAAAAAACAGGTTTGCCAGAGAAGACTTTAACGGACGGGTTAAAGCGATGAGCCAATGCTTTGCCCCTGATCTTCTGCCTGATGAAATTTTTTCCCTGCTGTCAGTTTTCAATAAAATCAAAAACGACCAGATGCTCCGGGAAAATGACTATACCTGTATCATACAATTTATCGAGTATCTTAAAAAAACTACACCCATAGCACCTGAGACTCTATTCACACGTTCAAAAACGCAGGAGACCAATCATTCGCCATATATATTCAGAGATATCATCAAAACAACACAAGACCTGCTGACAGCCATTGGCTATAAGACTGAAACCGCACAAAAATATTCAGCCATTTTTGCAGAAAATGACACCCTGATTTTTGGTGAAGAAATTCGGGCCCTGACAACCTTCAGTTCCGTACAGGTGGACCTGAATACATCCACCTTTGAAGGTCTGAAAATGCTGGTTGATGATTTTGCCTGGTATTTATCTATGGACCTGAACATGCTGCGCCTGGATGCAGCTAATTTTTCATTTAAACGATGGGGAACCTCATGTTTCGGCCTGCCTGAAGTAAAAAGTCTGATGCAGATTCTTTACCTGTCTATGGAATGCGTATCACCGAGAACAGTGGCCAACCTGGAAGTTAACAACAAACTGAGCGCGATTCTCAATCAAATGGCGGATAAAGATACTCCGCCGCCAATGATGTATGATTTTCACCTTGCCAGCCTTTTGCCGGTTATTTTTAATACACAAAACACGGACCTCGCCGCCCGGATTTTTGATCTAATCTCGCAATATGACATCCCCAAAGAGAGTATCCGGTTTTCCATTGCAGAAACCCATGATGGAAAATCCGTTCGAGGCAGCCTGGATCTGCTGTCACCGGCAGAACGTCAGCGCCTGGCTCAAATAGTTGAAAGCAATGGTGGAAAAATTAAAAATAAAGCAGGAATTCACGGCTTAGAACCCTATGAACTCTGTACTTCCACACGAGACGCCATGATCAGACTTGAAGCTCCGGCAATGGAAACCGATCGATTTCTGGCATTTTACACCATGGCCTTTGCGCTGATGGGAAGGCATGTCAAATCCATCTACTTTAATGATCTTTTAGGGCTTGCCAATGATTATGACCGCATGAATCAGACCGGTGAACTCAGAGATATTAAACGAACAAAGTCA
>JAQIBZ010000303.1 GCA_027858815.1 Desulfobacteraceae bacterium | reverse complement strand
TTTAAGGTGTTTAGGCTTAACTGATACTCACTCACTGCAGCCACCCACGAAGCACCGTTGTGTATGTTTTCCGGCCCGGATTTTACATCCTTAAAGCCGGCATCCATCAGTAAATGCTTGAGCGGAACGCTGTTGAAATCGTTGATTGCACGCCTTTCTTCCGGCAAGGCCAGCGCATCTTTCCATAGAGCAACCAGATAAATCCCCATGTCCGAGGCCAAAACGCCGCTGTTTTCTAACAAAGATTGGTTTTTCATACTGTCAGATGATTCAAGGCCCCCAATCGCATCAAACTGGAGGACATAAAAAAAGGTCTGCTTCATAAAATCCATTACCGTTGTACCTGTCGGGGCCTCTTTCCCGTCAAACCACCGGAGCACATCCGACAGCAACTGATACTCCGGCTCCGCTGAAAGAGATAGTTCGGCATTGTTACTGCCGGAGGTTTTGCCACCGTTGCCCGAGACGCTGAATCCGATCAGATTTCCGGCAGCCAGTTTGTGTTTGTCGTACATGGCATATAATGTTTCTCCGCTTTTCGGGACCAGCACACTTGCGTCATAAACCATCATTCCCAAACGCTCGAGCACGCTGTCAATCAGAGAAACCACATAGTGGCGATCAAAAATATATTCACCAAGGACTTTTTCCCGGCCGTCATTAAAAAGATCGAGCAGGACGCGCGCGTTCTCAAGAAATTTTTTGAACCGAATTGTTTGGATGCAAAAATGCCTGATTTCCGGTTCCTTGCGACTGATTTTTTTTAATTTTTCCAAGATACTCATCATATTTCTCCTTGGCAGGCCGGCAGCGTCGGAAAATAATTTCCAGCGACTACAGACCGTTTATAGATCATCCGGTTTATTGTGCAGCCGGTTCGTCATTTAATAAAGAAGAATCAATCGGAGAGCCCAGCGCCTCGGCGGCACGGAAGATGATCCGGCGAAGATCATCCGGTTTGAAGGGCTTGGCAATAAAATCAAACACCCCCTTTCCCATGGCTTCACGGGCCAGATCCACTTTCGCGTAACCGGTGATCATGATCACCTTGGTCCGGGGCCACGTTTTCTGCACATACTCAAGAACCTGAATGCCATCCATTTCTTCCATCCGGATATCAGTGACCACGATATCAAATTCTTTCTGCTCAATTCGGGCCACAGCTTCTTTCGGGTTTTGAAAGACTTCCACACGACACCCGATTTTGTCCAGAGCCGGTTTAAGACGCCTGCCGACAATGGGTTCGTCATCCAGCAGCAGGACTTCCAATGGTTTTGTCATTTGAACTTCTCCTTAATAAGACGATCACCGGCATTTTCGCACCTGTCATACGGAACGTAAAATACCCGAATGCTTTATAGATTATAAATCAATATGGTTTAATCCATTTCTCTCAGAATATTCTTTTTTACATGAACTTCCACATATGTGACCCCTTCAACGCCCCCGGCAAGGGCCTTGATGGTTTCAATTTTTTTTCTTTTCTGCCGGTTTAACGCCTTGGTTAAAACCACCACCGAACCATCCCGCGCCTGAACCTTGACGTCTGCCATTGATTGCAAAAGCACACCATTGACTTTGGCAGCCAGTGCGAGGTCGGATAAGCACTTCAGGGAATACGTCATGACCTGAAACTTGCGGTATTCCGCGGCACCGGTAATGGTTTTAACCGCTTCGGCCGGGTCGATCTGGTCCAGATTGATCACCAGGTCATACCGGGTCAAGTCGGTCTCATCATAGTTGTAGGCTGCCAAAGACCATTTTTTCCGGTGCAGTAGTTCACTGGCCCGCCATTTCTCCGCTTTCTGAAGGCTGATTCCTTTTTTTTCCGCGACCCCCTGAATTCCCTTGCGGTTGCCGGACAGGACGCGCACTTTCATCGCATGGGAAACACCGCTGACATAGAGATGTGCCGCCAATCCCTGGCAGACGATATTATCCGCCATCAGTGTTTCAAGGACTTCCGCCTCAAGACAGGCCAGGTAATGACGCCATTGGCGGGACGGTAATTTGTTAAACAAAGACGGTGTGGTTTTCAGGGCTTCATTTAACTTATCGGGATCGATTTGATATTTAGCCGCAACCTCGGCAAGGATACCACGATCCAGCAATTTATACCCCATTGCCTCAGTGACTTTTTCAGCGATACTTTCTTCTATTTCCCTGGCATCAGAGGAAATAATAAAAATTGACATGATGATCTCCTTTGTTGTTCCGATCTTTTTTCCGAATGCAGATGTCTAACAGGTTGTTGAAAAATGTTATTAGCGCTGACCAAAGCTAAAATTTGGACAAGGCGAAATTCGATGAAAAAGCGGAGTTTATGTTTATAAATGAGCATTTTGAGTCGAATTTTAACGCCGTATTATCAAGCGCAATAGTTTTGCAACAGCCTGTTAAACTGCATCCGGCGGGGGCTCTATCCCCGCATGTGTTTCAAGATGATGGATGCCGCTGATGCTCTCCCGGATATGGTTAAGTTTTTTGGTCAGCTTCCCGGTCATCTGGTCCTTGCCTTTCATGTATATTAAAACATTGCCGTATTCGCACGTCACACTATTATTCGGAAATTCTTCTACCAGGGAGGCCTTTACCCGGCAGGCCACAGACATATCCTTTGCCTTCTGAATGTTTTTTTCCGACGATTTAAAACCTTCCGTATTGGCTGCCTGGCAGATATAATCCACGGCGTTTTCGATTGAAAGCTTGTCAATACAGATGGTTAAGTCATAAAGAGACGTATCCCATGGATCCTGACCATATAGTGATTGCGTCCATTTGCGCCGCTGTTTGTCATCTTCCAGAATCCGGGCACGGGCATCCGGTGCGGGAATCTTATCTCTTTCCCTTACAATGGCGACACGCCTTTCCAGATCCGCGTTGATTCTCACTTTGAGCACATGCGGAATTCCCTTGAGCAGCAGGTGCCCGGCCAATCCATGATAAACGACATTATCACCGATAACACGCTCGACCAGCGCCGATCGAATATATGCAACATAAGATTGCTTGCCGTGCCGGTAACGCTCCAAAATGCCCGGCGCATCGTGAATGGCTTTTTCAAGTTTAATTTCAGGAACATTAAAGCGGTTGCTGGCATCCAGAAGCACTTCGCGACTAATCAACTGGTAATTAAGCTTTTGGGCCACTTGCTCGGCCACGGCTTTTCCCATGGAAGACGACCCTCGTGAAATCGTAATGATAGACATATGTGTGATTCCTTATTGAATTAAACAGTCAAATATTAAATACCATAGACCAGGCTGATCATGGCAATCATCACTACCAGAAAAACAACACTGACCAGAGCCCCGGCTTTGATAAAATCGACCGTTCGATAGTGACCCGGCCCCATGTATAGCGCATTGACCTGATGCGTCGGGAGCATGAACGAATTACTGGTGGCCAGCCCAACCACAAGCGCCGCCATACGGGGATCCGTATGTGCCGCAATGGCCATATTGACAACCAGCGGCACCAGCAGAACCGTTGCACCGACATTTGAAATCACCAGTGTAAACATGGTTGAGAGTATGCCGATCACTGTCAGCAGAACAATTGGTGAAACATCGCCGATGACACTGAGGATCGAATGAGCAATCCAGGCGGCAGCGCCGGTTTTTTCAGTGGCAATTCCCAGCGGTATCAGACCGGCCAGGAGAAAAATAGTCCGCCAGTCTACTGACTGATAGGCTTCATCGATGGACAATACCCGGGTCAGGATCATACCTAAAGCGCCGGTCATTAATGCTACTGAAAGCTGAATTTTAAAACCCATGATCATCACCAGTGCGGTGACCAGCCAAAATCCGGCCCACAGGGTCTTTTCAGGCCGCATCTCTTCTGCATCCGACGGAAGACTGAATAGCAGGCCGCCCTCTTTATGCAATACCGTAAGGCGCTTCCATGTGCCATAAAGCTCGATAACGTCACCCACCTGTATAACAATATCATCAATGTGTGCGCGATACGTCTCCACCTGCCGGTAAACGCTCAACGGCGTGACATGGTAACGATCCTGAAAATTGATCTCTTTTAATGATTTTCCGGAAAACGACGATCGGGGTCCGACAACCACTTCAACCGACCCGGCTGTCTGGGTACTCAGACTGTCTTTATAAGTGTCCAGGCTGTCTTTAAGATGCATCCCTTCGTCTGACGCCATCCGGAGAACATCTTTTTTTAATCCGCAGACCGCTAAATCGATACCGGAACGAACTTCCACATCAGGATTTGGCGAAGTAATCTTGTAATCAGGCGGTTCGGTTATGGCGACAACATTGAGCAGGTATCTGCGCCTTAAGTCCTCCACAAACAACGGATTCCTGTAATCGGTAAAATCATCGGGCGTTCGCAATTCATAAAATTCAGTTTCATCTGCATCCGATCGCTCTTGATCAGGAGACGCTGAGGGGGGGGGATTGTCAGATTCACTACTATCCATGGGCTCCCCCTGGGGCAGAATAAATCGGCCAAACAGGACAAAGCATGTGATGCCGCTGATAACCAGGACCAGGCCGATGGGAGTTACGTCAAACAGGCCGAATGGTTCTAAATTAAACGGTGCCAGCAGGTCATTTAACAGAATCAACGGGCTGCAGCCCACCAGGGTAATGGTACCGCCCAGAATCGCGGAAAAACCAATCGGCATCAGTAAACGGCTGAGAGGAATTTTCTGCATTTTGCTGATCCGCTGAATCGCGGGCAGAAAAAGCGCGGCTGCCCCGATATTCTGCATAAAACTGGAAATAACCGCCACGGTAACGGATATGGCAATGATAATCCTGGATGAACTGTTGCCGGCAATTCGCAGCACCGGCGCCACCAGTTTATTAATCATGCCGGTCCGGTCCATGCCCGCGCCGATGATAATTACCGCGATGATGGAAACCACGGCATTACTGCTCAGTCCCACAAACGCTTCCTTGGGTGTCACCAGATGAAGCAGGGGCAGGCTGACCATCATTAAAATGGCGACCACATCCACCCGAACCCACTCAACAATAAACAAAAAAATGGCCAACCCGATCATGGACATTACCAGGATCATATCAAAAGTCAAAGGTTCCATATTTACTCCGCTTTAGAATTTATATTTCGCAAAATGATTTAATTTTTATCTCTTACTGACGGTCAGCAGAGAACACTCCAGGCTGCCGACAAGACCGGACATCCAGTGACGCTGGACACCCCTTCCCTTGTCCGGCAAATCACGTCCGCTGCCCCAGACTATCGATTGAAACGGCGGACGGTCCGCCAAAAATTTCATCAGCTCCTGAGCCGGGTCTCCGATTTTGAGCGCGGAATTCACCTCAATCCCCTCCTGGATAAAGCCTTGCAGGCAATCGGACAAGAGCTTTCCCACCCGGATTTCTGTGTTTCTGATGGTGTTTCTTTTGGGCCCGATGACGGTACGCCCCACAAACGACATGGGCACAATCATCAATAATGTGACTTTTGCGTCGATGCGCCGGGCAAATTCCCGAACATAAATCAGCGCTTCCGGAAATATTTCTTCATTTTCAAATACAAGTAAAATGTTACGGAACATATTCCGCCTCCTGGCTGACATGAGTTTGCAAAATACCTGCCAAGTTTCGGAATATTTTTAACTTACTTAATTTATTTAATTTTCAGATTTATTAAAAAGTGACGTACGGATAAGAATGTTGCAGAATGCAACGGGATCAAAAACAAGAAGAGATGACCTGCATGAGGCGGGAGGAAGGATTCATTTGTAGCAAAAACGAACATGCATGTTGCAAAAAAGCTATCCCAGCTTATACTTTTTCATTTTCCGCCACAGCGAGGCGCGGTCAATGCCAAGGATATCAGCGGTTTTATTGCGAACGCCGCCGGTTATTTTGAGCAAATGGGAAATATAGTCCTGCTCCAGTTCGGCCAGGGTCATAAACTGCTCATCCGGCGGTTTGTATGCCTGGAGTTCAAACTCGATCAGGTCCGGGGGCAGATCACATACGCGGATTACGTCTGCGGAACAAACAGCCACCGCCCGTTCAAGAATGTTTTCCAATTCCCGCACGTTGCCGGGAAACGCATAGTTAATCAGCAATGAAATAGCTTTCTGTGAAACGGCGGAGATATTTTTACCGCCCCGGCGCTTCAAACGGCTGAGGATATGATAGGCTAACAGAGGAATGTCTTTTTTCCGTTCGCTTAAGCCCGGCAGCTTGATATTCACGACATTAATACGGAAATACAGATCCTTGCGAAACGCGCCGCCGTTGACTGCCGCCTTTACGTCCACGGCGGTTGCGGACACGATGCGGACATCGATAGGAATCGGACGGCTGCCGCCGACCCGGATCAACTCCCTTTCCTGGAGTACCCGAAGAAGTTTTACCTGCATGGAATTGGGCATTTCCCCGATTTCATCCAGAAAGAGCGTACCGCCGGCGGCTGCTTCCAGCAATCCGGTGCTTCTGGTTTCCGCCCCTGTGAAAGCACCTTTTTCATGACCAAAAAGTTCATTATCAATAAGCGTTTCGTTCAGCGCTCCACAATTAAACGCCATAAACGGACCATTGGCACGCTTGCTGGCCGCGTGAATAGCGCTGGCCACTAGTTCCTTACCGCTTCCGGAATCGCCGGTAATCATCACATTGCAGTCCGTGGGGGCAATCTGCCGGATAATGGAGACGACTTCCCGGATTTTGCTGCTTTCCCCGATAATCACCGGGGTTTGAGAATCACGTTCACCGAATACCGAATCACCGGATACCGAATTACCGGATGCTGAATTTCCGGATGCCGAATTTCCGTTCGCGGCTTCTCTGGTGTGCCTGAGTATTAGTGCCTGCTTCACCAGGTCCCGGACCTGATCCGGTGTAAACGGTTTTTCAAGATAATAATAAGCGCCTTCCCGGGTGGCTTCGACCGCACCGTCGATGGAGGCGTAACCGGTAATCAGAATGACTTCCGTGGTCGGGAAACGGGCCTTGACCCGTGTCATCAAATCCAGTCCGTCCATGGTCGGCATTCTAACGTCGCTGATTACAAGATGACAGGACGAGGCTTCAATATGCTTGAGCGCCCGCTGCGGATTGGAAAAAGCCGCAACCTGATATCCTTCTTTTTCAAGGATTCGCCGAAGCTGCTTGAGCGTGATCGTTTCGTCATCTATAATCACAATATAAGAAGTCATTTGATTGATAGCCGTTTCCTGGAAAATTCGAAAAAGCGTTTGTGTTTTTGCAATATTTGAATCTGTTGATTTTTTGAATAAAACTATCTGAAATGAGAGTAAAAATCAATAGCTGGTCTTTGAGCCTGTCTTCGAGATTTGGCTTCAAATAAATAAACATTCTCAACGCTTATTGTTGAATTTTTCATAATGCCATAAAAAATAAGAAATATTAAATTTAATTTTAACAAACTCGTAAAAAGTCAGATTCCGATGGCAAAGAAAAAAGCTCCAAATTCAAGGCGCGCAAATCCTGAGTTATGATTTGTACTTAGCGTACCATGAAGAAACGAAGGATGAAGCGCAACAAAGAATTTGGACTTTTTACGAAGCCATCGATTTTAACCTTTTTCTAACCTTCATGCCTTATTCTCATACCGTGCTCATAATCTGACTAATATTATTTAAAAACAGGTTCAAAATGACAATCCTGATTGTGGATGATGAAGAAAGAATCAGAAGTGTTTTCCGGAAATTAATGAAACAGGAGGGCTTTGATGTCATCGAGGCCGCCAATGCCGGGGACGCGTATGAAAAGTTACTGACCAATCAGGTTGATCTTATACTTTTAGATATTAACATGCTGGAAGTCGACGGGACCGTCCTCTTTGAAGTCGTGCATCTTTTTTGCCAAAAATCAAAAGTTATAGTTACCAGCGTCTATCCGA